>CAZEOY010000097.1:0-9221 GCA_964513835.1 uncultured Syntrophobacteraceae bacterium | reverse complement strand
ATGATGGAGAGGGGAAGATCGTTCACGCCGACGTTGAACGCCCCGGCGAGGGCCACCGCCACCTGGATGGCCGAGTAGGCGTCGTTGCACTGGCCGACGTCCATGAGCCTCGGGAGGCCGCCGATGGTCCCGAGGTCCTTGTCGAAGAATCGGAACTTGCCGCAGGCGAAGGTCAGCACCACGCAGTCCTTGGGGACCTTTTCGACGAATTCCGTGTAATAGTTCCGCCCGGGTTTGGCGCCGTCGCAGCCGGCCACCACGAAGAAGTGGCGGATAGCCTTGCCCTTCACGGCCTCGATCACCTTGTCGGCAACCCCCAGGACCGTGTTTCTCGCAAAACCGACCATGACCTCCTTGCCGTTGGAATCCTCGGTGAACCCGGGAAGACTCAGGGCCCTCTGGATGACGGGCGTGAAGTCCCGGTTCCCGATGTGGGGGACCCCCGGCCATCCCACGATGCCCGACGTGAAGATGTTCTCGAAATATGCGCTCTGGGGGCGTTGGATGCAGTTGGTGGTCATGAGAATGGCGCCGGGAAACTGGGCGAATTCCTTGGCCTGATTCTGCCAGGCCGTTCCGAAATGGCCGAAGAAGTGTGGATGCGACTTGAGCTTCGGATAGCCGTGGGTCGGGAGCATCTCGCCGTGGGTGTAGACGTCGATCCCTTTGCCGGAGGTCTGCTTGAGGAGTTCATCCAGATCCTTGAGGTCGTGGCCCGAGACCAGGATGGCTTTCCCTTTCCGGTGCCCGAGAGGAACCTTCGTCGGAACCGGGTGCCCGTAGGTTCCCGTGTTGCCGGCATCCAGGAGTTCCATGGCCTTGAGGTTCACTTCGCCGCACTTCAGAGTGAGCCCCACCCAGTCGTTGAGCCCGAGGTTCTTGTTCATCATTGCGGCCAGGGCTTCATGGATGTAGGCGTACACGCTGTCGTCCTCCTGACCCAGGATCTGGGCGTGGTCGGCGTAGGCGCTGACGCCCCGGAGGCCGAAGAGCACCGTATGCTGGAGGGAGAGAATGTCCGGATCGATGGAAGGATCGGACTTCAGGCCGTGCTGTTCCCCCTGGGCGACCATACCCTCGAGAGTCGAAGCCGGGGTGAAGGTCGCTGCATCTTCGGCGAAGTCCGTCTTTCCCCCCGCCGCTTTCACCCTGGCTTTCAAACCGTCCCGGATCTCCACCGCCCGCTTGACGAAAGCCCCGATGTCTTTGGGGTCGAAGTTCACGTTGGTGAGGGTCGAGAACATGGCCTCACAGGTGAATACATTGGTTTCACGGTCGTTCACGCCGACCTTGCGCCCCTCCACCGCGAAGAGAGCGAGCCCCTTCATGGCATGAGTCAGGAGATCCTGGAGGGCCGCAACGTCCGGTTGCTTGCCGCACACACCCATCTTCTCACAGCCTTCACCTTTTGCCGTCTGTTCGCACTGGTAGCAAAACATCGTTTTCTCCTCCCTGGTTTGAGGTCTGAACTGCTATTGCTGCTTCACGAACTCGCTCTTGGGAGCGCCGCAGGGGGGACAGACCCAGTCGTCGGGCAAGTCCCCGAAGCGGGTCCCGGGTGCGATGCCGTTCTCGGGGTCACCCACCGCCGGATCGTACACATAGCCGCAGATGGTGCAAACGTATTGATCCATGCTTCTCCTTTCTCGAGGTTGTCCGTTCTCCTGCACGTCGATGCGGCCGTCCCCCAGGTGAAAGATCCGGTCGAGCCGATCGAAAATCTTGTTGTCCTGAGTCACAACCTGGACATGGATGGCGGTCTGCTGCTCGCACGCTACCTTTTTGTGCAGTTCCATGACTCATGGAGCATAATAGCGCAGCAGGGAAACCGGTCCTTGACCAAAGTCAAGAAAATCGATCAGGCGTGTGGACTTGATTACGGGCGGTGGATACCGAGCTTGCGCATGCGGCCGCGCAGCGTGCTGGGGTTGAGTCCCAAGAGGACGGCGGCTCCTTCTTTTCCCTCGATTCTCCATCGCGTCTGTTTGAGCACGTCCAGGATGTGGTCGCGCTCGAAAGATTCCAGGCTCGTGGGGACGGTTCCAGGGCGGGGTGCCGGATCGTTTGCTGAGAGCCGGTCTGCGAGAGTGAGCACGGGCCCCTCCGAGCTGATGAGCGCGCGCTCGATGACGTTTTCCAGCTCCCGAACATTGCCGGGCCAGCTGTAGCCTTGGAGCTCTTCCATCACCTTGTCGGGGATCCTTCGAATGGTTCTTCCGAGACGCTTGCTCAACCGGGCCACGAATGCGCTCACGAGAAACGGGATGTCTTCCTTGCGCTCCCGGAGCGGTGGGAGGGTGATGGGGAACACGTTGATCCGATACCACAGATCCTGCCGAAAGCGGCCTTCGCGGACCTCCTGTTCGAGGTTGCGGTTGGTAGCCGAGATGAGGCGCACATCGACCTTGATCGTCCTGGAACCTCCCAACCGCTCAAATTCCTTGTCCTGAAGAACCCTGAGGAGCTTCGCCTGAAGGTCGAGGGGGAGCTCCCCCATTTCGTCCAGAAAGAGGGTGCCGCCGTCGGCAAGCTCGAAGCGGCCGGCCTGCTTTGCAAATGCGCCCGTGAAGGCCCCCCGCTCGTGTCCAAACAGCTCGCTCTCGATCAGGTTTGCCGGCAACGCCGCACAGTTGACCTTCACCAGCGGCCGCTCCTTGCGCCTGCTGGCACTGTGGATGGCCCGGGCGATCAGCTCCTTGCCTGTGCCCGTCTCTCCCAGGATGAGGGCTGTCGTGTCGGTTGGGGCGATCTGCTTGACCTTGAAGAGAACATGGCGCAGCCCGGCGCTCCCGCCGATGATCTCTTCGAAATTGTGCTCGGAGCGGATCTCCTCCCGGAGATAGGCGCTCTCAGCTTCAAGCTGCGACTTGTAGCGCCTGATTTCCGCCAGCGCCTGCTTGAGCTTCGCCTGAGCCTGTTTCCGCTCCGCGATCTCGACCAGGAGCGCCTCATTGGTGCAGCTGAGCTCGGCGGTCCGCTCGGCGACGCGGTGCTCCAGTTGGTCGTGGGCTTCCTGCAGGGCCTCCTCGGCAAGCTTCCGCTCGGTGATGTCGAGATGCACGATGACTGCCTGCAGAGCCCCCTGGCCTACGGGTGCAGCCCGCATCACGAACCACCGCCTATCGGTCTCGAAGTGGCAGGGATACTCCAGCGCGAAGTGCTGCAACCGCCCGCCCAGAATGGCCTCAATCCCCTCCAGCGTCTTGGCGGAAATCTCATCTCCGCTTTGCGCGGCCCGTCGGCACACTTCGAGATAATTGACTCCCGGACCGATGGATTTGAGGTTCTTGAGGTCGCGGTCGCTCCCGTAGCTCAGCCACTCCCGGTTGGTCAGACTGATGCGGCCTTCCGCGTCGAGCGTCACGATACTGATCGGCAGCGCGTCGATCAACGCGTGGAGGGTGGAATGGGCCGCTTCAGGCAACACCCCCGGGGCGGCTGCGCCCCTGCTGGATGTTCCAGCGGCCAGTCGCCGACCGGCCAACTCTGACTTTGATTCTGAAGTCATGATCCCATCCCGCGCGTTCGAACGGGCCTTCCTGCCAATGGGAAGGCAGCCTTCCCTTCCCATTGGAACCCTCTATTCGATCAAATTATTAACAAATATGCGAATTTCAAGCGCTTGGCAATCGGATTCGTGGGCAGGCGCCGTTTCATTTGGCGGATCCGTCATATATGACAGGGCTCACCCCTCGCAATCCCGGTCGTCACCGGAATGCAAAGATACTGAAAACATCTATAATATCAATAGAGTATGATCTGATGATCGACTCCCGCAAGATCTGGCACGCAAGTTGACATATGGGTCAACAAGCGATGGAAGTTGAGAATGATATGGGCATGTGAATTCAGATCATCGTGCAAGAGTCGCTTCAAACAGAAACTAAAAGGAGATGGCCATGAAGGATGTACAAAGCTACTGCGACAACGTAGTGACCGAGCTCAGTGTATGGAAGGCCAAGATTTATGATGTCGTGAGGAGAATCGATAAGCTTTCCTCCGGCGACAAGGCCAAATTCGGCGACCAGGTCAACGATCTGCACATGTACGTCGAAGAGCTCGAGAACAGAATCGACAGGCTGAGACGCGAATGCCCGGCAGACTGGAAGGCTGACCAGATTGAGATGGAGACGAAATTCGATTATCTAAAGGGAAAAATGAACGACATCCACGCGAGTTTCTCCCCTGGGGACATCGGGGGATAATTACAGAGTGATGGCTCTGAATGCAGGGAAGGGGGATCTCCTTTCCCTGCTTCATCAAGTACACTTTATAGTTCGTCCAAACCTGGCGCGCGAGAGCTCACATCCAGGGGGGTTGGACTGCTTGAGACCGGCTTGAATGACACAGTCTCCAAGCATTCTCCCCCTGTCACCGACATCCTGCAGTAAGCAAATCAATCACCTGGCTCAACCACAATCACGGGGAGGTGCTTATTACCTTGTCAGCACCGCTCCACTGATTGGCTCCGTTCATTTCAGCGAGCAGGCCCTCCCATGAACTCGATGAGCAATGAGTAAGCTTCAGAAGGAGCGCCGTGCGCGCAGAAGTGGGTGAGGAGGCCGAGAGAATTCACCTTTCCTGCAGGGCACCGCCCGAGACTGATGCCCCAAGACCGTCGATATCCCCGACCCTGATGAGTGGGCCCTCGGCAGTGCGTATTGACGGCGTTGCACTCGTGGCGATTCTTCTGAGAGCGTGTGCCCGGAAAGGCTGTCATGTAGAATCAGTGGACGTCCGCAAAGCATCCCTGTGCCCTTGCAGCTCTGGAGACTTTCATTGCTGTCGAGGCGAAGAAGGGGCAATGGTGGCACGTGAGTTGAAATTCCTTTCCATCTCAGAAAGATCAATATTATATTAATTCGAATGTCGTGGTTATGCAGAAGTAAACAGAGCCAGAGCAGGATGGATTTACCCGATCCACCACAAAGGATTGAGTGAGGTAGCATCATGAAAGAACATTCATTAAAAGACGATCTGAAAACACTTGAGCTTGGCAGGGAGTATTTCCCTAGATTCTCTAAAGACACAACAGATGATGAAGTTAAAAGGATTTTGGAGGATCTAAAACAAAAAGTCAGAGAGCGAAGGGATATACTCATTATAAAATATAAAAGTGAGGATGCCGACAATCAAGAAAAGATCAATGAAATCAATGCAGCAGCAGATAGGATATTTGATTTATAATTCATAGTTATTTGAATATGTTATAGTTATTCATATTATTGAATCTTGTGGCCTAAAGTATATGGATATTTATACAATATAAATCCGGGAAGACTTGGTTTCCCTGAACTGCCTGGAAACTACGTCAAGAAGGAGCTCGGTCTCAGCTTCGCTTGAAGCATGGCAATTTTCCCCTGAGCCGGGGACAGGATATGGCGCACCGCTGGCCTCGTTCTGCTGACATTCTCATCACCGGGAGGCCGGGTGGTGGGAAGACCACCCGGCTGAAAAGGCCGGTTCATGGGCTGAGAAGGCTTCGTCCAGTGGGGTTTCGCACTGAAGAGATGTGCATCCGGAGTGCACGGAAGGGTTATCCGGCTTTTTCAGCCACCCCCTTCAGCTGATAGATGATCTTGAAAATATGCCAAAGAAATACAGGGCCAAGAATAAATTGCTTTCAAAGGTTGGCTGAGGCATGATAGATTATCTAGTATTTGAAAGCGCCGTCTAGCAATGGGTATGTTTTGGTGTGGGGGGAGGTTGCCGAACCGATCGTTCCGCAGGGTCGGCAAATAATGGTAGTGGTATCTTACATACAACACAAACTATGGAGGAGGTACGATGAAAAGAGCATTAGGGTTCGTATTATTGGCTGTCTTTTTTGCCGCGTCTTTGGGTGCTTGTGCATGTGCTCAGAAGGAAGTGAAGAGCGAGCCACCTCCTGCGCAGGTGGTGCAGAAGACACCTCCACCTGAGCCAGTCCAGCCGGCCAAACCGGTTCCGCCCAAAAAGGACCGCAACTAAACCACGACCGGCGCCCTGCCCCGCTGATGAGGGAATAGCGAGGCAGGGCTTCCGTGGATTATTGTTGCACGAGAGAAGAATACCCGACTTGGCATGGACGATCATATGGCAGAAATGGGGGAAAGACTGACCGTGCCTGCCCGCAACATGGGGATGATTGACTCTCCCCGAGGCGTTCGCTCGCTGGCGGCCATGGTGGTCAGAATGATTTGTCTCGGCCTGTTGACCGTCGGCTGTGCTTCCCATCAGGTTGCCTTAACGGATAATCCCGCGCAATTGCACAACTCTAACCTCTCATCACCTGCACGTCACATTGCCTCTATCCCCCTGGCTGCTGAGACTCAACCCGTTGTGGGGTCACGTTTCAAACGGGCGAACTTCGGTTGGGAGCCTAAGTCCCCGCAGACCCAGCGCGTGGCAGATTGGGTCGTCGATTCAGGTGATAATCATGGCATGCCTTTCTTGATTGTCGACAAGGTGGATGCCAAGGTCTTCGTGTTCTTTGCCGATGGACAACTTCGCAGTGCAGCCCCTGCCTTGCTGGGGCTTGCCAAAGGCGACGACTCCATGCCCGGCATCGGTGACCGGAAGTTGTCTGAAATCCACCCGGATGAGCGCACCACTCCTGCGGGTCGCTTCGTTGCCTCACTGGGTCACAATTTCAATGGAAAAGGCGTGCTCTGGGTGGACTACGATAATGCCATTTCCCTGCATCGGGTGGTTACGAGCAACCCCAAGGAGCGTCGCCTGGAGCGACTGGCCACCCCAACGCCTGACGACAACCGCATTTCCTTTGGTTGCATCAATGTTCCGGAGAAGTTCTACAATGAAGTGGTGAGCCCGACTCTTGCCGGGACGTACGGCGTCGTCTATGTCCTGCCTGAATCCCGTTCGAACAGCGAAATCTTCGCCTCATATTACGATGTCGAGCATTTGGGGGAAGAGGCGAAACGGTGGACCTCTTCGAAAAACCAAGGGTTGGACGCCATCGATCCCAATCGGATGTGACTTGACCCGGGCTCTGAGTTGAGCGCGTAAGTCCTTGATGTTATGGAAGGCGATCCGGGGATCGAAGCCGGGACCTTTGGTTCCGGAGACCACAGTAAGGTACTCGCCTGAATGTCCAAACACTTCTGAATTGCATTGAAATCAATGCTTTTTCTGATTCGACCTTTCCTTGATATTAGTCCGAAATACCCTAAAATATGGCTCGGGTGTTGGGGATAGTGCGGGGGACAATTCAGGCGGGAATCCACGGAAAAACCTGGATACCGGCCAAAATACCGCCGGCATGACGAATTGAAATCGGAGCTATAACCCTGTGGAGTTGGGCTCAGGTCTGCATCTCGGGGCGCCACCGTGAAGCCCGGCTTCAGGGAATTTTTCATGATTTGCATCCGTTCCGGGTGTATGCTGGCTGCTCCGGGGCTGTTCAACCGGCGGGTAGAATGAGATCCCACGTTCCTGCAAACCGGGGTGGGGTTCATGAGTGTTTCGCCCAGTCAAGAATGCCGGGTTGAGATGGTGGAGGTGGCCATCGAAACGATGCCCGCTTCGGCCGTGTACGGTGCGCTTGCGTCACGGCCGGGTGGATTGAGCGGGGCCGAGGTCCGGGAGCGGTTGGAGCGGTGCGGACCCAATGCCATCCGGACCATCCGGGGGAGGTCGCTCCTGGCCCGGTTCCTGGCCAATTTCGCCCACCTCATGGCCGTGCTGCTCTGGATCGCGGGCGGGGTGGCTCTCGCGGCCCGGATGCCCCAGCTCGCCATTTCCATCTGGCTCGTCAACGTCATCAACGGGCTCTTCAGCTTCTGGCAGGAATTCAGGGCGGAGAAGGCCACGGAGGCCATGCGCCGGCTGCTGCCGACCTACGCGCGGCTCGTGCGGGACGGCGCAGTCCAGCGGGTCCCGGCCGAAGAGCTGGTGCCGGGGGATGTCCTCCTGCTTTCCGAAGGGGATCGGATCTCGGCCGACGCCCGCCTGGTGGAGGCAGCCGAGCTGCACGTGGACCAGTCCACGCTCACCGGCGAATCGGCGCACGTTCGCAAGACCGGTGAACCGATCCGGGCGCAAGGCCTGGCCCGCACGGAAATCCCCAATCTCCTCTTTGCCGGAACCAGCGTCGTTTCCGGCACCGGCAGGGCCGTCGTCTTCGCTGCGGGCATGGAGACGGAATTCGGCAAAATCGCCGGCTTCACCCAGAGCTTGGGGTATGACCTGAGCCCCCTCCAGCGGGAGATGCAGCGGGTCACCAAGGTGGTCTCGGTCATCGCCGTCTGCGCGGGATGCGTCTTCTTCGTTCTGGCCGTGACCCTGGCGGGCGTCGACTTGGCCGAGAGCTTCATCTTCGGCATGGGGATGATCGTAGCCTTCGTGCCCGAGGGACTCCTCCCGACGGTGACCCTCTCTCTCGCCATGGGCGTGCAGCGCATGGCGGCGCGCAACGCCCTCATCAAGCGCCTCTCGGCTGTGGAAACGCTCGGCTGCACGTCGGTCATCTGCACGGACAAGACGGGAACTCTCACGCAAAACGAGATGACCGTGCGGGAGATCTGGGTGGCCGGAAGGCGGTTGACCGTCACGGGGACCGGCTATGCCTTCGAGGGGCAGATTCTGGAAGGCGGCCGGCCGCAGGACGCTCCCGAGGGACGCGACCTGCACGCGTTGCTTGTTTCCGCCGGCCTGTGTACCAACGCTCGGCTGGTGCCCCCCGACTCCGAGCACCCCCGGTGGTCCATCCTGGGAGACCCGACCGAAGGCGCCCTCCGCGTCCTGGCACGAAAAGCCGGCCTGGACCTCGATCTCGCGGAGCGCAAAACCCCGCGCCTGCGGGAGCTCCCCTTCGAATCGCGGCGCAAGCGGATGAGCACCCTGCACCGGGCCGGCGGGGCTGCAGAAGAGGGTGCAGCGTTCAGGGAGGAAGTTACGGGCGGGGATGAACCCCGCCCCTACTTCGCCAAGCGAGACCTCGCGGTGGGGGGCGGGTGTGCGCCCGGCGGGATGGGGCGGTTTGTATCGGAAGCGTCTTTCGGCGGCGGGTCTCTCACGGCTCACGTCAAGGGCGCCCCGAGGGAAGTGCTCAGCCTGTGCACGCGGGTTCTCATGAACGGGGCTGAAGAGGATTTGAGCGAGCCTGCGCGCGAACAGATCATGGCGGCCAACGATGCCTACGCGCGCAATGGACTGCGGGTCCTGGCCGTCGCCCGACGCTCCTTCCCAGTCGGAATGCCGCCGGAAGCTGGCAGCGTCAC
>CAZEOY010000096.1:0-9236 GCA_964513835.1 uncultured Syntrophobacteraceae bacterium | reverse complement strand
GGCGAAAGGGATCTACCTCATCGCCCGCATCGTGGTCTTCAAGAACGATCTCCTTGCGGCTGCCAGACCGGCATGGGCCGTGAAGACCAAGGGGGGACAGATGTTCCGGGATCGCGAGAAGCTTCGCTGGATCGATCCATTCCGCAGGGAGGCCTGGGATTACCCCATTTCTGTGGCCAAGGCGGCGGCGGAGATCGGGTTCGACGAAATCCAGTTCGACTACGTACGCTTCCCGGACAACCGTGGGGTCGTCTTCTCCCAGCCGGCCAACGAGGAAAGCCGCACCCAGGCGATTACCGGCTTCCTCAAGACAGCCCACCAGGCCCTGAGTCCCTATAATGTGATGGTAGCTGCGGACATATTCGGCTATGTCGTCTGGAATACCAACGATACCGACATCGGGCAGAAGATCGAGCCCATCATGGAGATCGTCGATCTGGCCTCCCCGATGCTCTATCCGTCGGGCTACCAGTTCGGGATACCCAACTACCGGAACCCTGTGAAAAATCCTTACGAGATCATCTATCTGTCGCTCAAACGGGCTCAGGAGCGCTCGAAGGCTCATGCGGCACGATTTCGCCCCTGGATTCAGGCCTTTCGCGACTACGCCTTCGGCGGGAAGGTTTTCGCCGAAAATGAGCTGCGGGTTCAAATCAAGGCGGCGGAAGACTTCGGCGCCAGCGGATTCCTGATCTGGAACCCACGAAACGTCTATCCCAAGAACGGCTTCCACAACTGAGCGGCAGCCGGTGGGATGAGTGAGCTGGCAACTCCGCCTTTACAGGTACTCAGAAGATGCAATCAAGGGATCCCATCAACCGAGATCACCCTTATCCTTACATCGGACTGAGAGGGGATCGGGATCTTTTGGATTATCCGGGCGGCCGGAACAAGACCTCTGCCCATCTGCTTCCGGGACGTCTCAGGCATCCTATGCGCCGGGTGCCGTTCAAGCTGGTTTCCCTTTGCCTGATGGCGGCTTTCCTGTGCTCATTGCTTCCGGCATGTGCCCGTCCGCCCATCTCCGCCAAGGCCGGCCGGCCTTCCCCTCCTCCTGCGGAGCCCCCTCGATTCTCCGGCGTCGAGCCACTGGTCGAACAGGAGATCGCCAAAGAACGCTTCCCGGGGGCGGTGGTCCTGATAGGACACCAGGGGCGAACCGTCTATGCCCAAGCCTTCGGCCACAGGTCCCTCCAACCCCGGGTGGAGCCCATGACCGTAGATACTGTCTTTGACGTTGCCTCCCTGACCAAGGTGGTTGCCACAGCGACTGCCGTCATGCAACTGGCCGACCAGGGCAGCCTGGGATTGGACGACACCGTCGGCCAACACTGGCCCGGATTTGCGACCAATGGAAAAGAGCCTATCACGGTCCGGCAGCTTCTGACCCACACATCGGGGCTGCGCGCGGGTCTCAACCCCAAATCCCAATGGGCGGGCACCGAGGGCGCCCTGTCGCTTATCATTCGGGATCGCCCCCTCAGCCCGCCCGGAACCTCCTTTCGCTACAGCGACCTGAATTTCATCGTGCTGGGCGAGTTGGTGCGGCGGGCTTCTGGAGAGCCACTGGAGCAGTACTGTGCGGCACGCATCTTCGGTCCCCTCGGCATGCACGACACGAGCTTCCTCCCCTCCCCCGCGCAACGCGCACGCACAGCGCCGTCGGACGTGCAGCAGGGGGGGCTCCGCCACGGGGAAGTCCAGGACCCTACGTCGTACCGAATGGGCGGCGTCGCCGGCCACGCAGGGGTCTTCTCCACGGCCCATGACCTGGCGCTCTTTGCCAGGCTGTTCATCGATGGCGGCGTCAGCCGAGAGGGAGTCCGCATTCTGAGCCCCGGAGCCCTGGCCGCCATGACCCATCCGCAAACGGACCCGGGAACGGGGGCTGTTCGAGGGCTGGGCTGGGACATCCGGTCCCCCTACAGCCGGGAGCACGACGCGGCGTTTCCGCAGGGTTCTTTCGGCCACACGGGATACTCCGGCTCTTCCATCTGGGTTCACCCTGCGTCCGGAACCTATCTCATCATCCTCACCAACCGATTGCACCCCGAGGGAAAGGGTCAGGTGAAGCCGCTTCGAGCCGAGGTTGCCGCAGCCGTCGCATCCGCTCTGCAGTGGGGACCCCCTTTGGCGGCCTCTGCCCCTTCGGAGCGGGCCGATATTGCAGGAGCTGGAGGAGCGCATGGACAAAGTGACGAGCCCGGTCGAGTGCGCCCGGGCATCGAGGTTCTGGCCTCCACGGGCTTCGCGGCGCTCCGGGGCAAAAATATCGGGTTGATCACGAACCACACGGGAAAGGATTTCTCGGGAAGGTCAACAATCCAGGTGCTCCGCAACGCCCCCGGCGTTCATCTGCGAGCGCTCTTCAGCCCCGAGCACGGCCTTTCAGGACGCCTGGACCGGAAGATCGGTTCGAGCCAGGACCCCCTCACCGGGCTCACGGTTCACAGCCTGTACGGCGATCTCAAACGCCCCACCGCCGACATGCTGGAGGGACTCGATGCTCTGGTTTATGATATCCAGGACGTGGGCGTCCGCTACTACACCTATATCACGACCATGGGCTATGCGATGGAGGCGGCCAAGGCCAGCGGCCTGGATTTCATTGTGCTGGACCGCCCCAACCCCGTTGCAGCGTCGGTCGTGCAAGGTCCCGTTATGGACCCCGACCTAAAATCCTTCGTGGGGTATTTTCCGCTGCCGGTTCGCTACGGGATGACTCCCGGAGAACTCGCCCGGCTCTTCAACCGGGAGGTTCCCCTCGGAGTCCGTCTGAATGTAGTGCCCATGGAGGGATACCGCAGGAATGACTGGTTCGACCAGACCGGCCTCCCGTGGGCCGACCCGTCACCCAACATTCGCTCTCTGAACCAGGCCACCCTCTATACGGGTGTCGGCCTGGTTGAATCCGCCAACGTGAGTGTGGGGCGGGGCACCCCGACCCCTTTCGAGGTGGTGGGTGCCCCCTGGATTTCGGGTGACCGCCTGGCCGCATACCTCATCGGACGCAAAATTGAGGGAATTCAATTTGAACCGACTGTCTTCGTCCCAGACGCCCATCGGTTCAAAGGCCGGCGCTGTGGTGGAATCCGCCTGACTTTGACGGACCGTGACGTCCTGGATGGTCCGCTGCTGGGTGTCGAACTGGCCTCCGCCCTCATTCGACTCTACCCGGCTCAATTCCAGATCGACCCGATCCTCGGCATGATCGGGTCCCGCAAGGTCCTTTCGGCCATCAAGAGCGGCGAAGATCCCCGGTCCATCCGCCAAAGCTGGCGGGCTGACCTGGACGCATTTCATCGTCTGCGTGAAAAATACCTGCTCTATTGAATCGATTCACCCGGGAGTGAAGCTGTTCCGGGCTCAACAGGTTTCGCTCACGCCCGAACTATCTCAGACCGAAGAGACCGACGCCTCCGTTTCCATACAACTGCGGAGCCTGCCCGGTTCTGTCCAGGATATTCAAGTAGACGTGATTCATTCCAACAGCCGCGTTGAAAAGCTCCGTATCGGTAATGACACTGTCGTCATTTCCACTTCCGTACGCGAAGAAGCTGTCATCCGCGGACCCATCCAGCGCAGCGAGGATCAAGTGGGTGAATATGCTGTTCTGGAACCAGCGCCACTCATAGGCCTTGCCGCCCGGGCTTGCGGCTGTCATGACGACGATACCCGGTTTGGTCAAGCTCCTGACAAAGCCGCCCGCTGCAGATTCGCCTTGGATGGAACGGTCGAGCAGGGTCTTGACCGGTAATCTGCGGCCGGTCCCCTCCGAATTCAAGAGACCCTGGGCCATCCCGCCGGAGAAACTGGAATCGAGAATGACCAGTACCATTGCCCCCCTGTAAGTTATGGGAGTGAGCCATTCTTCCAGTTCATCATCCCTGATGTCATACGCGTAGGTCGTCTTGGAGCTGTCGTAGGGACCGATGTATTCCTCCAGCCCGTCCGGTTCTCCCACAGGATCCAGAGTGGGCCCGGTCCATCCAAACCCTGAAAAATAGAAAAGAAACACCTGTCCGGGCAAGACTTTCTTGGAGGCTGATTTGATCCCGCTCTGAATCCCCTTCTTCGTGGCTTTACTGTCCAGGAGAAGCTTTATATTCTTGCTCGATACTCCGAGCTCTATGCATTTCCTGTAAATATCATTAGCATCCTCAGCACCATAATTCGTCCCACCGAAATTCTTGTAAGTCTTAAGACCGCAGATGACTCCTGCAGCAACTTGAGCATATCCATTCACTGCACAACCAAACAACACGAGTGCTGTTACCATTGCCAGAGAGATCGTTTTGTTCCTCATGCTGCCTTCTCCATTCCTATATTAGAGTCGTTGCAGGAAGAGACCCATCAAGTCACAGATCCTCCTGGCTCCAATCTATTTCATTCGAAACATCACCCACCAGTTATCTCCATAAACCTGTGGGTTCTGGGCAGTGCCTCCCCTGAAAGCCGGAATATTCCGGAGAGCATTGAAATACCCACTGTTGAGAGCGAGCGCCCCGTAGAAAAGCTCTGTGTCCGTAATGGCCCCGGAGTCGTTCCCCACACCTCCGGAAAGATAGGAGTCGTCCGCCACACCCGATAAGGCAGCAACCAGCAGATGGGTGAAGATGCCGTTCTGGAACCAGGCCCATTCGTAGGATAACTCGCCCACATTGCATGACGTCATCACGGTGAAGCCTGAACCGGAAAGGCTCTTCAGAAAACCGCCCCTGGTCGCTTTCCTGAGCTCGGGTGCGCCCGGCTTGCTCTTGATTCGCACTTCCCGTTTCGAGCCGACAAGGGAGTCAAGAGGCCTGATGACACCCCCCGAGAAGCTGGCATCCAGAATGACGACAACCCGCACTCCCAGGTTGATGACAGGATTGAGCCATTCCTGGAGCTCTTCGTCGCGTATGTCGTAGGCATAACTCGTCCTTGAGCTGTCATACGGACAAATGTACTCATCGATCCCGTCACTTTCGTCGTAGGGTGGGCTGTCCGGTCCATAGACACCCTGACCGGAGAAATAGAAGAGGAAGACATCACCTGCCATGAGTTTGTCGTTGGTCCCATGATCGTAAGTGGGCTGCCCGGTATCGACAGGTGAGGTGCCGTCAGGAATGCTGGTTCGCCTGCCGGACGATTGGATAGCCGACTTGATGCCCTTCTTGGTAGCTTTCTTATCCAAAAGCAGTTTGATATTGTTCTTGGGGACACCATACTCGATACACTTATTATAGATATCCTGGGCGTCTTTTGCCGCATACCGGGGCTCCTCGCCGGGACCGAAGTTTTTATAATCGCTGACGCCGCAGATGACTGCGGCCTGGACACCCACGGCATGTGCTTTTGCAGCAACGCTCAGCAGCAGACATGCTGATGCAATGATCACGATGACCGTCGAGTGATCAAGATTCCTCATTGGCTTCATGTCCCGTCTCCTCCATGTCAGTTCTCAGTCGCTCATCCACTCCATCCTGTTTCGGCGCCCCGCATCCACAGCGGGATTTTGGCACTCTATGGGCCCCGTGCGTATTGCCGCAGGAGGTTGACGACGCAATCCCGCAGGTAAGGCTTGAAGGAGCCCATGAAGATGGAAACCCTGGATCTGTCGCTGTAAGTTGTCACTTTCCCCGTGCTGACATCGATCAGGTGCAGTTGAAGATCCTGGGAGTCGATGTCGTTGCCTCTTTCCGTCACTTCCCAGTAGCCGATGAGCACCACCTTGGCCCCGAGCTTCCTGCCAATTTCGCAGGCCGCAGTGGAGTTGAACTGGCGACTCCTGCTGTAATGTGAGGTCCCGGGCCAGATTTGTTCTGCGGCCGCCTCCATTTCGCTCTTGCTCAAGTGCGCGGAAAGGCTGTAATCCGAATCATAGACTGAAAACAACGACTCGAAGCCACCGCTTTCCTTGAGGGCTTTGGATAGATCGCCGGAAAGCAGCTGTGGGTATTTGTCGGCGGAGCCCAGCATCCGCCAGGGAAGGACGGCTAAGATTCGCTTGGAGGTTTTGAGCCCGGAGGGCTCGCTTGACAACGGGGTTCCTGGCGTGACGCCTGCCGCACCGGTCGTTTCCGGGCTCCGGACCACCGCCCCCTTGTCCTCCAGCCTGCTTTCCCGGCTGTCCGCCTCGAGCTGCCAGGCCCTTCTTCTGTCAGGATCCACGGGGCCGAGAGTTTTCAGGAGAGTCCGGGTCTCTTCAGCGTTGGACGCGTTGGGTCGAAGCTCCAGGTATCGTTCCAGGTTGAGAACCGCATCCTCCTTATCGCCCAGCACCATCTGCGACACTCCGAGATTGTAGTAGATGGGGGCGAAATGAGGCTCCAAATCCAGGGCCTTCTTGTAACTGAAAACGGCCTCTTGATAGCGCTGAGCTTCAAAATGCGCGTTGCCTTCCTGGTAGAACTTTCTGGCTTCATCCCTTCTGGCCCGATTCGAACCGGAGCCGGACCTTGCCCCGGAACCCGCCCCGCGGGGACCCGCCTGGGCGAGCTGCAACGATCTCCCACTGCCTCCCGGAATCCGGACTACCCTTCTGCTCAAGCCAGCCGGCACACCCCCAGTCCCCGGCAACCGTTCCGCCCTATCCGTGTGGACATTCGGAATCACCGGATGCACTGATCTCAAGATCTCCTCACGATGCCTGGGATCCAGACTGCCCGCTTCACTGCCCGAATCTCCAATCAGCACAAGGATCAATGCCATGCAAACAGGCACCCACAAGGCTTTGCGCCGCATATTCCCCACCTTTCAAACCCAGTAAGAGACCAGGACTGCTCAAACCGTCGGGAATTGAAACCTCATTCGGGTCGAGTAGCTGCCAGCGGCGTTCATGGTCTTCATCACTTCTGGCAGCCGCTCCTGCACATGAATCGAGAATCAGGAGTGTCGGTTCAGGATGTGCGAGTCCGCATCGAGCTCAGGTCTGCTAAAGAGAGCATTCAATTTAACATAATGGGATCTTCAATACATTACCATTGAGCGTTCATTTCGAACAAGGGAAACCCTTCTTCAGCCCACCGACAGAAGATCGTGGGAGGACGGTCGTCCCAATGTCGGCTCCCGGCTCGGAGGGAGAGGGCGAGGACAAGGTCGCCACTCATGAGATTGACCTTTTTCAAAATGCGTCAACGGTGGTAGTATATTGTGGAAATTCTCGAATGTTCAAGGAGTTGATGGCACAGAAAGCCGGCAGCGGGCGCAGTTCTCTAACCGCTTGCTCTCTTGCTCGGGAGCCAGCTGACCTGGGCAGTCATTTGCGCCCGACTGTACTGACAGGATCTCGAAACCCGTTCACCCGTCACCACTCGCAGAAGTTCAGGGACGGGATTTATTGAAAATACCGGATTTCCGCCCCCGCGGGAACGACGGTGAGCGCAGCGTCAACGGTTTTGAGATTGCTCCAGGTCTCTCCTCATCGTGGACACCCGAGAGGACACTTCAAGGAAACCGCGAGAAGATGGCCGTCCACCCATACACCGGAATAATGGTTGACCAGTTCAGGCTGGACCAGTTCATCGCCCGAGGCGCCATGGGCATGGTCTTCAAAGCCGAGGATACCGTCATCGGCCGCACGGTGGCCATCAAGTTGATCAGCAGATCAGAGGAAGAGGGAGCCCTCGACGGCAGCACAGCCAACCGGGAGGAGGCTCGCAAAAGGCTGTTGCAGGAGGCGAAGGCCGCCGGTCGCCTGGGTCACCCCAACATCGTGACGGTCTACTCCTACGGCGAGACCCCGGAATTCGTCTATATCTGTATGGAGCTCGTTCGCGGCAGAACCCTGGCGGAATTGCTCAAGGAAAAGAAGAAGTTGGCCGCGACCGAAGCGATCAGCATGTTCGGAGAAATCCTGATTGCCGTGGAGGAGGCTCACAAAGAGGGTATTGTTCACAGGGATCTCAAGCCTTCAAATATCATGATCACCGATGACGGCAAGATCAAAGTGATGGATTTCGGAGTGGCGAAACTGCCCTGTTCCAGCATGACCGTTACGGGAGCAGTCCTGGGCACACCTTATTACATGTCACCCGAGCAGATATCGGGTGAAAAGGTGGATATACGGTCGGACATCTTCTCCCTGGGTGTGGTGCTGTACGAAGTGCTCACGGGACAAAAGCCGTTTGCCGGTGACACCAGTGCAGCCGTGATCCTGAAGATCCTCCAATCGGACCCCGTGCCGCCCGAATCGATCAGCCAGGATGTTCCGCCGCCGCTTTCCGCCGTCATCCGTAAAGCCCTGTCCAAGGGGAAAGAGGAAAGGTACGCTTCCCCGAAGGAAATGCTGGAGGCTCTCAGGGCGGTCTTGAAGACACTGGAGGAGGGATCGACGGAAGAGATCGAGGCCACGATCGTCGCACCCAAACCCCTCATCGAAGATCCAGCCGTCACCCAGACCACCGATTCAGCAGCCGTCGCAGACGGCCCCCCCTCAATCAGTGAGCCGGACTTGACCGAATTGGGAGCGATCTCTCCGGTTGAGGCGGTCCCTGCTCATGGCGAGACGGAACTTCGTGACCATGGAGCTGGAAAGGTCCATCTCCGTGAGCCCGTCACGAAACACGAGCCATTGGAAGCACCGGTTCAGCTGGAACGGAAGATCGAAGCGTTTAAGGTGGCCGAACCCGGGCCGGTCATGGAATCACCTGGAGAAGAGCCTGCGACCGCCGCGTCGCCCTTCAGACGAGCCGTTGCCGCCCTTTCGGTGCTTGCAGTGACCCTGGCTGCCCTCGGGACCGCTTATTGGTTCCACAACCGCGATGTGTCCAGTCCACCGCCCGTCGTGGAAACCAGTCGCCAGGCAGAGATTACCCCCCCTCCTTCCTCTCCACCACAGGAGTCCACTCCAGGCACACCTGTGGCAACGGTGGAATCGCGCGAACTCAGGCCGATTCCCCTCTCCCCTGAGACCAGACGGACGGAATCTCCTCAGAGGGCTCCTTCGCCCGAACCCGCAGGGCCGGCCGCTCCCGACCCTTCCGAAGGTCCCGGGATCGACTCTGCACCCAGCGGACTGAAAGATCTGCCTGCGAGGTCTGAAAAGGAAGAGACCGTTCAGCAGGCCGTATCCGAAAATGTCCCGGCCGCTCCTGTGACGCCCAAGCCAGCCGCCACCGAAGAGCTCAAGTCGGCAAGAATTCAGAGCCTCCTTGCACAGGCTCGCGAGGCGCGTGACAAGGGCAACCTCACGGCGCCCGAGGGAAGCAGCGCTCTCAGTCTTCAAAAGGAGGTCTTCTCCCTCGACCCGAAGA
>CAZEOY010000095.1:0-9240 GCA_964513835.1 uncultured Syntrophobacteraceae bacterium | reverse complement strand
CAACCAGTGTACCGGATTTCTCTATTCGCTTTCGGTTGCGGACGCGTTCATCCGCGCGGGCGTTTACGAGAATATCCTGGTGGTAGGAGCGGAAATCCATTCGAGTGCGCTGGATTTCACCGACCGGGGTCGCGATGTGGCGGTTCTTTTTGGCGATGGCGCGGGAGCGGCCGTCGTGTCTCGATACGATGGCGACGATCGGGGGATTCTGTGCACTGAGCTTCATGCGGACGGAAGGCATGCCAGGGCGCTCTGCATGGATGTCTGGGACATTTCGAGAAAGCCCTACATCACGAGGGATCTCATTGACAGCCCGGATCTCTGGCCCAAGATGGACGGAAAGACCGTTTTCAGGCATGCGGTTACCGAGCTCATCCGGCTTTTCCACCAAACCGTCGGCAAGGCGCAGGTCAGGGTCGAAGACATCAAATACGTCATCCCGCACCAGGCGAACCTGAGGATCAACCAGATGGTTGGGGAACAGCTTGGGTTGCCGCAAGGCAAAGTTCTGAACAACATCCAGAAGTATGGCAACACCACTGCGGCCTCCATTCCCATTCTGCTCGATGAGACGTACAGGGCGGGCTTATTGGAGCAGGGGGATCTTCTCATGCTGGTGGGCTTCGGTTCGGGTTTCACATGGGGATCGGTGCTCCTCAGGTGGTGAGAATGGGTTCCTGCACCTTGGAGAAGCTGCGGACCCGAGTGCCGCCTGTATGCCAGCCATGACACAAAGGAGAAATTCATGCCCATGTTCTGGGGCTCATATCCGGAGCCGGCTCGCGGAGTGCTTTCCGTTCTCGTCATCTTTGTCAACACTTTGTTCTGGAGCATCCTGCTGTTTTTGATCGCCCTCCTCAAGCTGATCATCCCCCTCCAGGGTTGGCGGTCGTTTTGGGGCAGTGTTGCCAACGATCTGGCCCAACGCTGGGTCGGGGTCAACAGTCTGGGGCTGGATCTCACCAAGGACATTGAGTGGGATGTCCAGGGAATGGAGGGATTGAGCCCGGACCGCTGGTACCTCCTGCTGAGCAACCATCAGACCATGGTCGATATCGCCGTCCTGCAGAAGGTCTTCCACCGTAAGATCCCTTTTCTGAAGTTTTTTCTGAAGAAGGAGCTATTCTATGTGCCCGTCATGGGGCTTGCCTGGTGGGCCCTGGACTATCCCTTCATGGAACGAACGTCCTCTGCCCGCAGAGACCTTGAGACGGCCAGGAAGGCTTGCGAAAAGTTCAAGTTGAGTCCCGTCACCGTGATGAATTTCGTGGAGGGAACACGGTTCACACCCGCGAAGCATCGGGAGCAGGCTTCTCCGTACACGCACCTCCTGAAGCCCAAAGTGGGGGGTATGGCGGTGTCTCTGGGGACCATGGGGGATCTGCTCGACAGGATTCTGGACGTGACCATCGTGTACCCGCAGGGCGTCGTGGGGCTCTGGCCATTCCTTTGCAGCAAATCCATCCGTATCACGGTGCGCGTCAATCAGATTCCCGTGACCGGCGAGCTCCGTGGGGATTTCTTCTCGGACCGGGATTTCCGGCGCCGATTCGTCGACTGGCTCAACGGATTGTGGGCAGAGAAGGACCGTTTAATGGGGGAGCTCCTGGTCCAGGCGAACTCGCCAAAGGAGCCCGCGCCGCCGGCCCGGTGATCTTCACAGGAGAAGCCCGTGGGCTCTGTGGCCCGGATCAATTCCAGTAGCCGGTCCAGTATGATGGATTGCTCTTCGATCAGATGAATGCCGTGGAAGATGTTTGCCAGATGCCAGTCTGCAGTATGAATGAAGGGCAGGTTGGAGAGCGGTTTAGAGTTTCATGTTTCTGTTATCGAGCTCAATGGCAGAGGCGGTCGCGTCGGAATGCCTCCGATGGAGATGGTCGTCATGCGGGCGAAAGCCGGAATCCGCAAAAGAAACCTGGATTCCCGCTTTCGCCGGGGTGACGTTCAGCGAGGTCAAGCGATTCTGAGACAGCCCCTAAATACTTTTCTCCCGAGCGAGCCTGGCCTTCATGATGTCGCCCAGCTCCTGTGTCATGATGAGCACGCGCTCGGCCAGCGGCTCAGAAAGGCTTCCACAGCCGCAGCTCGGGGTGAAGAGGGAGTGCTCCAGGAGTGTCTTCAGTGAAAGGTCCGGCGATAACACGGCCTGGATTTCCCGGAGCCACCTCTCGGCCAGGGCTTCGGCCGTCTCTTTTTCGATGACTGAGGGGTCCGAGGTGGGGACCATCCCCCAGGCGATGGTGCCGCCCTCCGCAATGAATTTCACGATCTCCTTCGCGTAAAGGAGGAATCTGTCCATGTAACTGTGGGCGTCGAGGTTCACAATGTCGACCCCGGACCTGAACGCCAGGTTCCAGTCGGTGTTGGCGCAGACATGGATTCCTGCGAGGGCTCCTTCCAGATGGATGCCGGCGTTCACTTCCCGGAGCAGTTGGAGAATCAGCTCCTCGGAGACGCTGATGAAGGCCGAAGAGCCATAGCCGGCCAGAGCAGGTTCATCCACGAATACGATGACGGGAGCCCCCAGGGCCTTGAGCTGCCGAACTTGCCAGCGGGCCTTCATGGCCAGATGCTTGGGCACCAGATCCTGCAGCTGTTCGTCGTAGAGGAGAGCGCGGTCACGCTGATCCTTCATGCCGGCCAGCAGAGTGAAAGGCCCCACCACGTGGCCTTTGACGGCACGGAGCTGCCCCGAAGCGCCCTGGACGGATGCCAGAAACTCGAAGAGAGTCCTTCCCGTTTCGGGTCCCATCCGGAATCGTGAGTCTTCCAGAAGAGTTGCACCTCCTTCGACCCGCAGGAACTCTTCATAGAAGGCGAGAACCTCCTGGTCGTAACCGGGATCGTCGGTGTCCACCCAAAGTCTTCCGTCTGCTTCCTTGAGGCCGGGGAGTCCCTCCAGATACTGGACCATCATCTGCTCGTCAGTGTAGGCGGCGAGCTGCGGCCAGATGGGAATCTCGGAGCTCCTGTCGAGAACGATGGCGATGGCACGCGATCGGTCCCTGTGGGGAAGACTGCCGATGAGTGTCGTGGATGCCAATGCTTTCCAATGCTGCATGCTGCCACTCCTTGCTGAGGACGGCGACCTGGGAGCTCAAACATCGTCTGCAATCGCGATCAGGGGGCGTTTTTTCGGCTCGAAACTTCGATCTTCATCTCGAAAAGGCAAAAGAGCTCGTGACAGACAGAAAACGCCGGTGCTGACGCCCTGGATCTTCGCAATTAGCACAGTTCTTCTCACAGGGTCAACGGCGGAAGGGTCGGCAAGCTCATTTGGGCACGTATACGTCCGGATCATGCCCGTTTTCTCTTATAAAGTCGGAATAAGGTTCATTAATGTCTTATTAATGCTATTATATTATTCATTGACCTGTATCGGCAACGGGACCTGTGAAGATGAGGGAGTGGGTATGGCCGGTCGATCCAAGGCTTTTGCCTGGCTTGTTTTCCTGGGTGTCCTCACTGGGGCGCTGGTGTGGTTCAGAGGCGATCTGAAGGATATCTGGATGCGCCATGTGGCCTCATCTCCTGAGCAGGAGTCCGGGCGTCCGGGTTCGGAATCAACCCCTCCGGCCGAGGGGACTGAAGGGCGGGATGCGTCAGATATGGCCTCATCGGGTTTGCCTTCTTCGACTCCGGGCCAGGAGGCCGTCGGAGAATCCCCGTCCGGGCTTCCCCCTTCACCACCCCTCCCCGATCTATCGCTCCAGGCCACTCAGACCGAGCGCCGCAGGGCCTTCCATTTGGAGAAGAGCGTCGACCATATCGTGCAAAGGGATGAGCCGTTCGATGCAGCCGGTGGGAAGTTCACCATCGATGAGCTCGAACAGAAGCTCGGCCGACCGCCGGAGCCCAGGCCCATCCTTTCCACCATCGAGGAGAGCGACATCGGAGGGCTGATCCGAAAGCCCGTGCAGGAGGGAGGGACTGGCCGGAAGCCGGGAAGCTCCTACTATGGTGTTCGCGTGGTGCGTGCCGGAGAGAACCTGTGGGATATCCACCATGCGATCATTCGGGAGTATTTCGAGCGACGGCAGGTGACTCTGCCGATGAATGCGGACCAGCCGATGCCTGACGGCAGGAGCAGCGGTGTTGGCAGACTTCTCAAATTCATTGAAGGCGTTGTGCGAATCTATAACGTCCAGTACCAGCGTGCGGAAAGCGATCTGAATCTGATCCATCCCGAGCACATGCTGATCTACTTCAAGATCTCGGAGCTTTTCGATGCCCTGGATCAGCTCAATGCCGAGGATCTGAGATGGCTTCGCTATGTCAGGCATCAGCTTCTTCTCGACCGACCCCAGGAGCAACGGGAACTTCTGGAGCGGGGGACTTTTTACAGTCATTGAGCCTCTCCCCATTCCGGGGTTGTTGAGCTCTTTTCCTTTCGAGGGGTTTTCGCCGCCCTTGCCGGATCAGCCGCAAGTCTGCACTCGCCGTGGGTTCAATCACAATTCGCTTTACAGATCGGGCATTCATTTGGTAGTGGCTTGTGTGACTCCTTTCACGATTCTGCTATCTTTCTGCGACCAGTGTGCATGCGGGAGCTCGAGCGGGCGAAATTGGATCCGGCGTGCAGAGGTGTGAGCTGCATCCTTTTTCCCAGCGTCTGCAATCCGTCGGTCCGGAGGGGGCCAGCGGGGGCAGTTCCGCGGCATTCGAGGGGCTGGACGGGAGGTGATCGGACGGGGGGAGCCCCGAGCCGTTCCTTTTCCAGGGGGCATGGGCGGGAACTGGCTTGGGATTTGTTGCGGCTTGGCGTTCCATGGCCATTTGGGCGGTCATGGGAATGGAGTTGGGGCTTGTTGCAGTGTGGAGTCCCGGCCTTGGGCTTGGGACAGTCGGAAGGGGTGTTCACTGCTTTTACCCAGAGTGGAGGGGGAAGATGAGGAAGAGAGGGTTGGCGGTTGGTTTAGTCTTGGGGCTGCTGGGGCTTGTTTCGTTGGCATCCGTGTCGCACGGGGCCGGTTTTGCGCTCTACGAGGGGAGTGCGAGGGCAAACGCCATGGGCGGGGCCATGGTGGGTAAGGCGGACGATCCGTCTGCGGTCTGGTACAATCCGGCCGGA
This sequence comes from uncultured Syntrophobacteraceae bacterium, assembly GCA_964513835.1. GTDB lineage: Bacteria > Desulfobacterota > Syntrophobacteria > Syntrophobacterales > Syntrophobacteraceae > JALOOX01. Next base: position 4,166 of record CAZEOY010000095.1, on the reverse strand, counting down.
ATCACCCAGCTGCATGGGACCCAGTTCATGACCGGCGCGACGGCCATCATTCCCAAAACGAAGGTGGAGACCACCAACGACCCCTTGTCCGGACGGGACCAGACGACCCCCACCGAGACCAACGTCTGGCTTCCGCCTCACATCTACGTGACCCATGAGTTGTCCGACCAGTTTTACCTGGGTGTTGGCCTCTTCGGCATGTTCGGTTTGGGCACGGAGTTCGATCCCGACTGGCCCGGGCGTTTCAACAGCTACAAGGCGGTCATTCAGACGCTCACACTGAATCCGAACATCGCCTGGAAAATCAACGATCAATGGTCCGTAGCCGTTGGATTCGACGTCATGTGGTTCGACCTCGAGCTCAGGAACAAAATCAACCTGGGACAGCTGGGAGAGGTTGACCAGCGCTTGACGGGCGACTCCTTCGGGTACGGCGGCAATGTGGCCGTCCACTATCGGCCCTGCCAGTGGGCAGCCCTGGGGGTTTCCTATCGGAGCCGCATGGACCAGGATGTGGAGGGTCGTGCGAAGTTCGATCGGATCATCGATGACACGGATGCCGAAGGTTCCATCACCCTTCCCGATGAGGTTTACATGGGCCTGGCGATTTACCCGATGCCCAAACTGAGCCTTGAAGTGGGCGCCATCTGGACCAACTGGGCCACTTTTGATAAGCTCGTGATCGACTACAACGACCCCCTTCTGGGCGTGATCAGCAGGGCCGAGCGGGAGAAGGACTGGGACGACGCGTGGCGAATCTTCTTCGGGGCGGAATACAAGTATAACGACATGCTGGATCTGCGGTTCGGCTATGTGTACGACATGTCGCCCATTCCGGACGCACACGTGGACTATCTGGTGCCCGCCAACGACCGCCACCTGTTCAGCTTCGGCCCCGGAATTCACTGGTGCGGCTGGAACCTGGATCTGTCCTACACGTATCTTCATGTCGTGGAACGAACGGTGGAGGGCCGGTTTTTTACCGAAGGAGTCCTGGACGGAAAGTTTAGAGACGGCCACGCACACCTGATCGGCCTGAGCGTGAGCCATCAATTCTAGTACCGCCGGGCGCAATGCTTTAACCGGTTACTCTCTTGCTGGCTCCCAAGCTCCAGCTTGGGAGCCAGCAAGCTCGGGAGCCAGCTGATCTGGGCAGTCATTTGGGCCCGGCTGTGCTTGCCTTTTCAGATGTTTCCTGTTTGAGGTGATGTGGGGCGGCCGGGCTTCGGGTTCGAACGCCCCACGATTCGTCTTTGCTGGAGTGCGGTAAGGAGCTGTGATGGCTGAAGATCTCAAGAAGATGTATCGTACCGTCATGGAGGACCATTTTCCGGAGTCCATGAAGATATCCTTTGGGGACCAGGAACTGGTTTACAGAAAGCGCTCATGGAAGTTCCCCGACTCCAGGGGAGAGCTCATTGAGAAGGGACTGCGATATGGGGAAAACCCCGGGCAGGAATCCGCGCTCTACGAGCTGGTAGGCGGAAATCTGACTCTCGGCGGCTGCAGGTTCATCGATCCCGGAAATGGACTGGTCAGCGCCATCCGTGAAGAGGACATGCTCCAGGAGGGGAAGCACCCCGGCAAGATCAACCTGACCGATCTCGATAACGGCCTGAATATCTTGAAGTATCTCATGGCCAAGCCTGGTGCGGTGATCCTCAAACACAACAATCCCTGCGGTGCGGCCTATGGCAGCTCCCTGGCCGATGCCTACCACCGGGCCAACCGGGCCGACCGCATCGCCGCCTTCGGCGGCTGCCTGGTGGTCAACCGTCCGGTGGACAAAGCCACGGCCGCTCTCATTGCCGAAAACTACCTGGAAGTGGTCGCAGCGCCGGATTACGAGGAGGGAACCCTCGATATCCTCAAGAGCCGGTCCAATCTCCGCATCATCCAGGTGGCCCGGATCGATCGGCTGGGGGATTACGTCAGCAGGCGTTTCGTGGATTTCAAGTCCCTGGTGGACGGGGGAATCATCGTTCAGCAGTCCCCGCTGAACAAGGTTCTGGGGCCGCAGGACCTCAAGCTGGCCGAAACAACCCACGAGGGCAAGCTTTACCGCATTGGGAGAGAGCCCACCGAGAGCGAGATGAACGACCTGCTTTTCGGCTGGTTCGTCGAGCAGGGCGTTACCTCCAACTCGGTGCTCTATGTGAAGGACGAGTGTACGGTGGGCATCGGAACGGGCGAGCAGGACCGCGTTGGAGTGGCTGAAATCGCCGTTTTCAAGGCGTACCAGAAGTATGCCGATGCGCTCTGCTTCGACCGCTACGGGATTCCGTACAAGGATCTTGAGCTGGCCGTTGAAAAGGGGCAGCGGCCTGCAGAGCAAAAGGAAGCCATCGACTGCGATACTCAACTTGCCGGTGCAGGGCTGCGCGGTGCCGCCATGGTGTCCGATGCCTTTTTCCCCTTCAGGGACGGCGTCGACGTGGGACTTCGTCAGGGAATCACCGCCGTGGTTCAGCCCGGCGGCTCCATGCGCGACTGGGAGGTCATAGAAGCCTGCAACGAAGCCAACGCCACCATGGTCCTGACGGGGCAGCGCGCCTTCAAGCACTGATTGGGTTGCATCATTCACCGTAGAGGCGTTCCGGTCCTAGGCTGCCCCCCCGCCAGTTCCCAGGCTTCGACGGCGCTTGCATTCTCATGCACCATCTGCTTCACGGCGCGCAGAAGCCGTTCCGGATCGCTTCCCTGAAAGATGTTGCGGCCGATCGCGACCCCTCGCATGCCCGAGTTGAGAGCTCTTTCGATGCGCATGAGGAATGCCAGGGGATCGTCCTTTTTGCTGCCCCCCGCCACCACGACCGGGACCGGCACGCTCCGGGCAATGGTCTGCAGCGTCGCCTCGTCCTGCGGGCTGGGGATCTTGATGAGATCGGCACCGAGCTCCGCAGCGAGACGGGCGCAATGAGCGATGGCCGGGTCGGGGGGAGGCGAAGGCATTCCGGCTCCGCGAACGTAGATCATGACCAGGAGTGGAATCTGCCACCGGGAGCAGGCGTCACCGACCTGGCCGAAGTCCTCGAGCATCTCCGGCTCAGCCGCATCCCCGAGATTGATGTGAATGGAGACACCGTCGGCACCCCGACGGATCGCCTCCTCGACGGTGCCGACCGGGACTTTTCTGTGAAATGCAGGCCCCAGCTGAGTGCTGGCCGAAAGATGCATGAAAACGCCCGGCAGCGTGCCGGTCATCGTTTCGAGGAAACGCATCATGCCTTTGTGGAGGACAAAGGCGTCGGCGCCGCCGCTCACCCCCAGCCGGATGACCCGGTCCATGTTCTCAAGTCCGGGAATGATTCCGCAGCTGACGCCGTGATCCAGCGGGAAAACCACGATCCTTCCGGAAGGGGAGCGCATGAAACGCTTTAGACGAAGCACCTTGCCGTTCATGACCCTATCTCCTGAAGCATTGTCTCATGCTGTTCGGCGACACCTGCACCCATCACGAGCACCTGGCTGACTCGCAACCCGAAACTCGCAACCCGCAACGGCCCCCGGCGCCGGCTCGAGCGACGGATTCGAGGGGCGAGCACAGCTCCAGTGCCGGCACCTTCGGGATCTCCCCCGTCTGGACCAGGAGCTGGAAGAAGAGCCTGAGCCCCTCCCGTTCCGCTGCATCCAGGCCGAAGCGCAGGCACTGATAGTATTCCTCAGCCTCCTCCCGGGTGAGGGGTCCCTTTTGGGAGGCAAGGGCAGACATGAGGCTCTTGTGCCGGCAGCCCCACTCCCTGGCTCCGGAAAGCACGCGAATGGCGTCCAGGAGGACACCGTTCCATCGTTCGATCGCCGACCGCTGGATCACCCACAGGGCAAACACGAAGGGGAGGCCGGTCCAGGAATGCCAGGCTCCTCCCAGGTCCATGCGAAAGGGAAAATCCCTGCGATTCTGAAGCCGCAGGGCTTCATCACCAATGGCCAGAAAGGCGACCGGGGGGTTCTCGCTGCGAATGGCTTCCGTGCAGTTCCCCGGAACGACCCGGGCCTCAATGTTGAAGTGAAGCTGGAAGAGCACCTGGAGCAGCGCCACGGAGGTGTGGGACTGAGTGCTGGCCAGGATGGTTTCGCCCGAGAGGTGCTCGACGGGGACCCGGCTGAAAAGCACGACGCTCCGAACCGGTCCGCGACAGCTGATGGAAAGATCCGGGAGAACGAAA
>CAZEOY010000094.1:0-9243 GCA_964513835.1 uncultured Syntrophobacteraceae bacterium | reverse complement strand
TTAATGTGAAGGGAGACTCCGTCAGGTACCTCCCCGAAGTCCTGCATGATGAAGCCTATCAACTGGAAGAAAACGGCAGATGGGAAACGGTGAGCTACGAGGGGAAAAAGCGCAGTTTCTGGCGACCCACCCGAGTCGATTCCGGGTGGGCCCCGTTCACGGCAGGCCGATGGACCGAGTATTACGGGGACAACACATGGATTCCCGACGAGCCCTTCGGATACGCGACCCATCATTACGGCAACTGGGTGTATGTGAACAACGCCTGGTACTGGGGACCGCCGCAGACAGTAGGGGTCGGACCCGGCTGGTATCCGGGACGCGTGGCCTGGATCGGGTCCGGCGCGGATGTGGGCTGGGTCCCCCTGGCTCCGAGGGAACGCTACTACTCCCATTACGCATGGGGGCCGGCGGCTACGGTGATTGGCGCGGCGGCGGTCGTAGGTCTCGCCATCGGCAGCCTGGCCTACCTCAACCACGCCGTGGTGGTTCCCCAGCATGACTTCTACGGGGTGAACAACTACAGCAGGGTCAGGGTCGCCAACATCAACAGGACAACGATCATCAACAATTATCACGCTGCGCCGGTCGTCAGCAGTCGGATTTTCAGGAACTACGATACCGATCGCAACCGTTACAGATTCACGGACGTCCAGGTGGTGAACCGACCCCACAACACCGTATTGAGGAGGATCGAATACAATCAGGGGATAGCGAAACAGGAAGGGCCGAGGATCAATGCCAGGAACCTCAGGCAAAACATGACCCGGACCAGGCCGACTCCACTGCCCACTGAGACCAGAGTGGCACCCCCGAAGGACTCCAACAGGATAGTCCCCGTAAGCCAGGTGGACAAGCCCGCTTCGGAAATCGGGCTCCAGCCCAGAGTGCTCAAGGAGAAATCGAAGCGGGTGCAGCCGCCGAATCAGGGTGTGCAAGGACCACCGGCAGCCGAGCGGAGGAGAGGGGTTCCGGCTGAGCCCGGCAAAAGAGTGCAGCCAACCGAGCCGGGAATAGCGGAACGCGGCCCCACAACGACCCCGAAAGCCGGCGAAAAAGCTCGTACCGGGAGAACCGGGCAACCCGCGGAATCGGGCGCACCACCCAGGTCCCCCGAGGATCGAAGGACGAAGCCGGGGAAAGCCGAACCGAGGGCTCCCGGCGCCGACCCTGAGGCTCTCCAGGAACGAAGGCAAATAACCCCTCCTGAAACGGAGACCAGGCCCCAGGTGCAGGGAGAGGAGCGCCCTGACCGGCAGCGGCAACGCCCCGCTGTTCAGCGCGAGCCTCGACCACAACAGCAGCAGGAGCGGGTGCAGCAACCTCAACCGCGACGGAGGACCCAACCAAAACCGCAACAGCAAGGTGACGATGAAGAAAAGTTGAAGAACAAAGGGCACGAACAACAGGAGTGACTCTTTTGGCCGGGATCCAGGTTTTCTATGGTCAGTCTGGATTCCGGCTTGAAAACCCCGCCGGAATGACTTGCTGCGGAGCTCCACAGTCGCTATTGGTCACTCTAATGTGCGCGCGTAGTCTTAGAGACTATCTCAAAACCCTCCAATACCGTCACCCCGGCGAAAGCCGGGGTCCAGTGAACCGCACAAAACCTGGATTCCGGCTTTCGTCTGAATGACGATCGATGGCAGTCTTGTGGTTTTGAGATAGTAACTTAGCCCATGAGGAGCGCCACCGGAAAACGGAGCAATACATCTCCGACATACAGTGCCTGTCCCGCGGGTAGAGCCTCGCCCGTGACAGCGTTCCGCCAGGCGACCGGCGCCCCCTCGGGCATGAGCACCTCTGTATCCTGCCATACGGGTCTTCCCAGAGGAAAATCTCCCTCTTGAACCAGGTGGCTGGAAAACCTCGGAGCGATGACAACGGCCCATTGCTGTTCATGCCTTCGCGCAAAGGCGATGACGTGGCTTCCGAACCTTCCAGCCGACTCGAGGGGAAGATAGGCTCCCGCCTGGAAGATCTCCCTGTGTGCTCTTCTGGCCTTGAGCGCCCTATAAACGAGAAAGAGCTTGATCCTTCCATCCTCTCTCGTGGAAATCAGATCCCGGATGAGTCGGTCGATGTTTGAATCGTCCTCTTCTCGGATACCGGCAAGCATTGCACGCCTTTTCTCAAAATCCACCGGCCTGCGATTGTCGGGATCCACCAGGCTCAGGTCCCACAATTCAGTCCCCTGATAGAAATCGGGCACACCGGGTGAGGCGATCTTGATGAGCGTCTGCGAGAGAGAGTTGAGCATCCCATAGTGAGAGATCTTCCTGCAAAACGGGATCAGGTCCTCCACAAACGCGTTGGATTGTGAGCGGGCCAGGATTCTTTCGACAAAGGAAACGTAAGCGTCTTCATACTCCGTGTCGGGCTTCAGCCACGCGGTGTGGACTTTGGCTTCCCGTACGGCCTTGACAACATACGCCTTGATTCTTTGAACGAAGTCGGAATACTCGGCATCCGAAGAAGGCCAGGCTCCGATGAGCGTCTGGTACAAAAAATACTCGTCGTTCCGGTCCGGGACGGCCAGGCCTTGGACGCACTTCTTTTTGCCCCGGTTCATCCTGATCCAGGTTCGGAGTTTTTTCAGCCACTCGTCCGGCATCTCCGAGAGCACGTTGATTCTGGCGCGAACATCTTCGCCCCTCTTGGTATCGTGAGTCGAGGTCGTGTTCAGGGAATCCGGCCACCAGCTTCTTTTCCTCGCGTTGAAATCGTGAAACTCTTCGATCGAGCACCCGAAGCGATCCGGCCGTCCCCCCACCTCATTGAGCGAAACGAGCCGGTTGTACACGTAATGGGTGGTGTCTTCGACCCCCTTCGCCATGACCGGCCCGGTAAACTGCTGGAACCTCATGGCAAAATGGAGCCACTCTCGCTTCTCTTCCTCGGAGGCATAATCGGGAAAGTCGAGGAGGAGGAACCTGCGGACGAACGTGAATCCATGTAGAAGGGCGGGGAAATTGGCTCTGGCCCGGTCCACCGCTTCCAAAATGGTTTCCCTGTCGTTCTCCGAGACCGCAGCCTGGCTGATGTAGGTCCTGTATACGGGAAAGACCGCCAGGACTTCGGTCAAGGCTCTCTGCAGCGCAGTGAGCGTTATGTCGCTTCCGTGGCGGTCACGGCTGGAGATCTTCTTCAAGAGCAGGGCGAGGTTGTGGACATCGCTCGCCATGTCTTCCTGGATCATCAGTTTCTTGTTATCGCGCACGACATCGTCATAAGAACTCTTCATGCCCGTTACGACGGAATAGATTTTGTCAAACGCGCGCTCGTTTTCCATCTCGCAGAACAACGCGTTGACATGATTTGTAAAATCGTAGCCGGTCGTTCCCTGTACCGGCCAGATCGCTGGCAGGTCTTCGTTGAGATCGAGTATCTTTTCAACGACGATATAGGCTGTCGGCGCGCTGTTTCTCACTTTTTGAAGATAGCCGGTCGGATCGTACAGCCCGTCCACATGATCGATTCTCAAACCGGTTACGATTTGTCTTTCCATCAGGTCGAAGATCAGGCCGTGCGTGTGGTTGAAGACGTGCTCATCTTCCACTCTGAGTGAAATCAGCCCGTTCACACAGAAGAAACGACGATAGTTGATTTCTTCGGCGGCCACTTTCCAGAAGGAGAGCCTGAAGAGCTGCCGGGACAGAAGGTCATCCAGGAGATTGAAGCTCTCGGCCCTCCCCTTCTCCCCGTTGAATGTTCTCAGAGTGTCGTCAACGAATGCCCGTATTGCGGCGTTGCTGGTGGTGAGCTCCCAAAGTGCACGTTGGATGAACCTCACCCGGTTGGAACGCTCCTCCGGTTCATCGCTCGAAGCGAGCGACTTCAGAACGTAGAGGATGCCCAGAAGCTTGATGAAGTCGGGATTGTCGTCGGCAAGCTTCTTTATTAACGGGGACAGGTCCTGAAAGAAATCGAGATAGGATTCGATTCGCAGCGGAAAGGCGATGTCGTAATGAGCCATCTTGAAGCCGTCAGGACCGTATTCGAGTGCTATTTCGCCGGCTTCGAGGCATTCCCCGTAGAACCTGCCAAGAAATGGCGCCAGGATTCTCTTGTTGAGACCGGCCGCCGGATGGTCCCAATCCACATCGAAGAACTTGAAATACTTGGAGCGGGCCCCACTCTCAAGAACGTCCATCAGGAGGCGGTTTTCTGAATCCATTGCCATGTGATTGGGGACAATGTCCTGAATCCATCCCATGCCGTGCCTGCTCAGCTCATCAGCCAGCGCGTTGAAGTCGGAGACTTCCCCCAGTTCAGGGTTCAAGCGGCCGGGGTCAACCACGTCATAGCCGTGGAGGCTGCCCCTCACGGCCTTGAATATCGGTGAAGCGTACAGGTCCGATATGCCCAGGTCCGCCAGGTAGGAAACGAGTGAGCCCGCGGCCTGAAAACCGAACGCAGGATTGAATTGAATCCGATAGGTCGCGGCTGGAATGTTCATGAGAGACTTTCCCGTCGGGATATAATTCTAAACCGGGCCGCAGGGCATCCGGATTCGGAAGTTCTCGGCGAGGACCTTGGAATTGTGTATCCATTCTCGAGCAGCCTCGTCGCCCGATTCGGCCTTTTCCTTGAAGTGGGAGCAGCGTGTGTGAAGGATCCTGTAGCAGATGTTTTGAGTTTTCCACAGATTGACCTCGAAGGGCAAAGACCGGACCAGGCTGGCAGCCTTATTCAGCCTCTCCACGAGAGAAACGTCGTCGGGATGTCCAAGAAGCTCTTCGGCCAGACGCTCGATGTTGGCTGCCAGCAACAATCCCAGATGAGTCGCATCCAGATTCGCGCCGGCCAGGCGCGCTTCTTCCAGAAGAGGCCTCACGACGTCGGGGTCAAGCCCATCCCCTTGAAGCACTCTGCGAAGCTTGGCATTCAGGCACAGGTCCGCGGCGACGGAGAGGAGCTCGGGCCGCGGCGTGCCGGACCCGGTCAGGAAGCGAATCAAGGGGGCATGGTGCTCATAAATCGAGCTGTATGCCGCTTCAGCCTCTCTCAGGGTCGGGCCCATGATGATGTCCAGGACTCTCCGCCGCTCATCGGCAAAGAGCGAGGTCAGGGAGTAGGTGGACATCCCGAAGTACTTGCCCAGCAGAAGGATGGTCTTCGGGAAGTCCGCTCCGGCGAATGCCGCTGAAATCTCTTTGGCCAGCGCTTCGTATTTTCGGGCGCCATGATACTCACCGGTGCCGCAGGCGATGCTGTGATCCCCAAGATGCAGAACGCCGAAGCACAAGCTGGAGGAAATGCGAGTGATCTCTGAGGTGACCGTGGCCCGCCCGATCACCAGCCTTGAGCCTCCGACCTGAAAGCTGCGGTAGTCCTCCCGGGTGGCGGAATACGCATAGATCGAGCTGCGTTCACCGATATCCTGGAAAAGCGAGCTCAAGGCATAGTGGGCGCCGACATCTTTCATATCGAGCATGGCAGGCCTGACGAATTTCTCATAAATGCTGCGGCCGTCACGGTGCTCGGGCATGTTGCTCCTGGCAAGCTCAAGACGTTCGAGAAAGCCGGGCTCGAAGGAGTCGCTGAAAAGCTCGTCGGCCAACTGAAGAGCTCTGCCTGCGTATTGGATGACCTGGACCGTCTCAATCCCGGAGAGCTCGTCAAAAAACCAGCCGCAACTGGTGTACATGAGCATGGCGTGGCGTTGGAGCTCCAGAAGTTTCAGGACCACGATCTCGTCCCCGGAGCTCAAGGGGCGGGTTGCGTGGCGGTTCAGAAACGCACTGACTCGATGGGGTGATCGATCCACGATGATGTCGATGTAGTCGTCTCGGGCCGCCCAGGGATCCGTCAGAAACTGTCCGGCCAGGCGTTCAAAAGCCGGGTTGACGGCATCCCGGAGCCAGTCCAGGGCCGCTCGCAGGGGGGCCCGCCATCCCTGGCTCCAACCCGAATGGCCGCCGCTGTTGCACCCGCAGTCCGATCGCCAACGCTCAATGCCGTGAATGCAGCTCCACGAGCTGTTTTCAAAGATCTCGACTTCGTATGTCGGGGGATGATCCTCCAGGTACCGGCCATAATTCGTCACCTGAGCCAGCCCGTTGGACTCGATGTGATGCAGCGCATGGGCCAGGGCCATGTCGCCGCCGCGATGGTGATGCCCGTAGCTTTCGCCATCCGTGGCGATGTGGACGAGGCGAGGAGAATCGTCGGCGAACGCGGACAACAGTCGGTTGGCGAAGGCCTCGCCGTTGTCGAGCAATCCTTCAAATGCCAGGGCCTGTGCAATAGGACCGTCGTAGAAAAACAGGGCCATGACACGGCCGGACGGCAGCGACACCCGGTAGGCTACGGCAGGATAGATTCTCCCACCGCTCACGTCCTGCCACTCAGTGCCGTCAATGGGCCGAACCCGGCTTGCCTGACTGGGGGCGAGTATGGCAAAGTCGATGCCGTGCTGTGCCATGAGGTCCAGGGTTTCCAGATCCACCGCCGTTTCCGGGAGCCACAACCCTTCCGGCTTGCGCCCGAAGCGAAACTCAAAATCCTTGATCCCCCAGATGATCTGGGTGTTCTTGTCGCGGCTGTTGGCGAGCGGCAGGATCATGTGATTGTAGGCCTGGGCCAGAGCATTTCCATGGCCGGAGCATTTCTCCAGGCTCTGCCGGTCGCCCTCTAAAATTGCCTCATAGGCCTCGGTGGCGTATTTCTGCATCCAGAGCAGGACCGTTGGACCGAAGTTGAAGCTGATGCTCGCATAGTTGTTCACCAGTTGGGCGATTCGTCCCTCCGTGTCCCAGATTCTCGACACAGCGTTGGCCGCGTAGCATTCAGCTGATATCCGCTCGTTCCAGTCGTGGTAAGGGAACGCCGAATCCTGGATCTCGATGGCCTCCAGCCAGGGGCTTTCCCTAGGAGGCTGATAAAAATGCCCATGGATGCATATGTATCGGTCCATCAGTCAGCCCTCCCTTTACGACATCATGCCGTATTCACCCGGCAGCGCAGCACCTCCGCCACACTCCACGCCTGCGCCATACACCCTCGCGGCGTGGAGGGCGCTTCGGCATCGAAGACCTCGCTGACCGATCCGGTCGTGCCGTGTTCAGCGCAGCTGAAAACCCACCATCCGAAGAGCGTAATGGCCGAAAGAATCCCGCCTCCGAGAATGATTCCGATCCGTTTCACGATGGTTTGCCTTCCCAGGCTGAGTTTCCACCTCACCCTGGAGTCATTGGGGGAATGATTCCACGATCAGCACGATTCCCATGATCTTGACTGCGCTCATCTCGTCTCCTCCTTCGGAGAAATCAGTGAGCCTCCGGCTTGGACGGCCCAACAGGGAGAAAGTGGTAATGCACAGAAAGCAAGCGGCAGGGCTGTTCCGCCGCCCGATCCCTTTGCGGATGGAACCCTTTTATAACCGCTGCCGGGGAGGGCGACCTCGAATGAAACGAGACAGGTTCACCTCCACCGAGAAGGCCTGCAGAGCGTGCACCAATCTTCCCCGCGGGTATCAGAAATCCAAACCAGGTAGCCCCAGGACAATCAAAGAGTTCAATGTTTACCGATCATCAGAACGAAGAGTCGGAGATCTGGAGGGGCCGTCCCTTCTCCCTCTCCACCCGCGAACGGGGGAGAGGGCATTGCCCGACGGCTCGATGGCCCATCTTTGAGCTTACCACTCCTTAACTACCCGATTTTACCACCTGCCCCGATCGTGCTCGCCAATGATGTAGCCGGTGGCCGCACCGGCAGCACCACCGACAGCCGCTCCAACCGCAGGATTTCCCCCGACGACGGCGCCGAGTACAGCTCCGCCGGCAGCGCCAATGGCTCCACCGCTGAGGGTCTTCTGTTGTGTGCGTGTCATTCCAGCACACCCCAGTGTGCCGGCAAAAGCAAGAATAACAAAAGCGAACGCTATGCGTCTCATTTCATCTCTCCTTCTAATCGTCATGTCCTCAAGGGGTTTTCTTTAGCGGACGACCAGCGATGCCCGTCTTTATATTGGGTTTGATCATTGTATCCCAGATCACTTTGGTCACAGGCTCCATGATCTGATCCGGGTTCGCACTGTAATACTGGTCCACCCGAGCGACAACATCGTTCATGGGTATATCCGCCATTCCCTCAACAACCTTGGTAACATAACTGTCTCTCTTGAGCTCAGGGAATTTATCCATCAAGTTTTGTTCGATGGTCACCACGTGTCCAAAACCCCAGATAAAAGCCACCTTGGAATCGTGCGTCATCTTCTGCCACAAATCTCCTGTCAGGATCGGGACTCCCAGGGATTCCTGCAACCCTTTCTCCATGGCTTTTTGATCGGCTTTCTGCTCGGGTGTCTTCTCCGCGGCCAGCACGACAAACGAGCAGGCCGTGAACCCGACAAAAAGAGCCATTACAGAGTAAATCCCCACCATCTTCAGTCTTTTCATCAAGATTCCTTTCCCATTGGTTGTTCAAAGCGTCTCTTTCTGCCGCCAACAAACACGCCTCATTCCGGAGCGGGAACGGCCTCCTTTCCAGGGCATGCAGAACCACAATGGAGCCCCAAAAGAACACTACTTTCCGACACGAAGTCCCGAAAGCGAACCTATGACTCCGAAAACGCTCAAAAGCCATAGAATCATGAAGATCACCACGATTGCATTCAAGATACTCTTGATCTTACGATCCATCGGTATGTAGTTGTTGATCAGCCAAAGGACAACCCCGACCGCAACCAGAATAATTATCAAGTTAATCAATGGCATCTGTTTCTCCTCTCATGTCCCGCGTCCGCCTGCAAGCTGATCCTGACCGTACCCAGTGCCCTTCGTCCCCAACACCCTCTCTCTCCTTCCTGCCGTAAACTCGGCTTGGGTCCGCTTTCTTACGCTGTCCCCCGGCAAATGCCGAATCATGGAAGAGAATCAGAATGGAAGCCTGATAAACCTTGCTGCATTTTCTTTAGGGCAAGTTTCATGCCCGACAGACCAAGAAGCGCTGCATTCTAAATTTACCTAATATATATAAATAGATATGTTCGAATGAGACTCGGCGACGGTTGTGGATTGGATGAGATGCAGTGTTGCATGCAACAGAAGCGTTGCATCATTTGCCCGGCAGATGCGACATCTCAGCATCAGGAAGCTGCCTTACACTCGTCTTCCCTGGATATGGTGAACACGAAGTTGGACCCGTCCGGCAGGGCCTCGTACCATATCTCGCCACCGTGCTCGCGGATGATCTGCCTGCAAAGGGACAAGCCGAGGCCGACTCCGTCCGGCGCAGGAC
>CAZEOY010000093.1:0-9256 GCA_964513835.1 uncultured Syntrophobacteraceae bacterium | reverse complement strand
CCCTGGTCAGGCGGCGCATTCCGTCCTTCGTTGAAATCCGGTTCATGGAATTGTGCGGGGCGCCCGGGCGTTCTGCAAAGGCGGCTTCTCCGCGGCGGGGGGAGCACATGAGGGAGTCCAGTTGGCAGGGGTAGTTGGTGCGAAGGTCCTGATCGTTGAAACGGACGAATCGTTCCGAAAGCTCATCTCCGAGCGTTTGCGTCTTGAGCGCTACAAGGTCTACGAGGCATGCCAGGAGTCCGAAGCCCGCAATATGGTCCTGAGGAAAGACCTTGACGTGGTCCTGCTGGGCTTCACGGGAGACAGGCAGCTGGCCCTGGCGCTTCTCAGGACCATTAAGGAGTCTCGGCCCATGGTGGAAGTCATTCTGCTGAGCTCTTCCGAAGGCCACTCCCTGGCCGCGAGCATTGAGGGCATGAAGCTGGGAGCTTTCGACGAGCTTCTGGTCCCCTTCGATGTGGAAACGCTGGTGCGTCGGATTCAAGAGGCGAGTTGCAGGAAATGGCAGCGCGAGTCGTCTGCCAGGCGAACGCTCCGAACGGAGGGGCGTAATGATTGACGTGAAGGTGGGCCGGATATCCAATCTCAAAGTTTTGTTGGTGGATGATGAAGAGGAACTGGTTCAGGCCCTTTCCGAGCGGCTCCGGTTGCGCGGCTTCGACGTGGTGGTGGCGCTCAGTGGCGAGCAGGCCCTCAGCATCCTGCAGGAAACGGCGCCGGATTTGATGGTGCTTGATCTCAAGATGCCGGGCATTGACGGCATGGACGTGCTTCGGACCGCCCGACAGGTCACTCCGCAGGTTCAGGTGATCATGCTCACAGGTCACGGGTCGGAGAAGGATCGGGAGGCAGCAATGCGCTTGGGGGTGTTTGACTATCTACAGAAACCGGTGGACATCACGGAGCTGGTAGCCGCTCTCAACCGGGCAGCAGCTGTACGCTGAGGGTTGAAAAGGCGGGGATCTCAGACAGAGCGGAGGAACGGATGAAAATCAGAGTCTTGTTGGTGGATGACGAGCAGGAGTTCACGGATGTCTTGGCGGAAAGGCTTGAGACCCGGGACTTCGAGGTCACCAAGGCCTTTTCGGGGGATGAGGCGCTGGCGATTCTCAAGGAGACGAACGTCGATGTGGTCGTGCTGGACGTCCTCATGCCGGGAAAAGACGGCATTGCGACCCTCCAGGAGATGAAGCAGATGAAGCCCATCGTGGAAGTGATCATGCTGACGGGCCACGGCACCGTGGAAACCGCCGTGGAGGGCATGAAGCTGGGTGCTTTCGACTACCTCATGAAACCCACCGAAACCAAGGACCTGATCGAGAAGCTCGTCAAGGCTTTCAAGCGCAAGAGCGAGCAGGAGGACCGCATCCGCGAGGCGGAGATCCAGAGGATCATGTCGACGCGCAGCTGGAGCTAGGCGCCTGTCCGGGAGTCGTCCCGCACGGTCAATCCAGTGGACACCGGCATCGAGAGGTGAGCATGGTTGCTGGGTCCCGGCACCTACTGCGGACTCCAGTCCGGGGTTCGAGGGCGCGAGGGACCGGGTCGAAGCCCGGAATCGCGGGAAGTCATTGGACCTCGGATGCAACGGCGGAGGGAAGGCCTGATTGCCTCCATAAGTGGAGTGGCCTCGCGCCCCGGCGGGTTCACCGGTACTGCCCTTCGATTTCCAAGTGTCAGATCTCTGGTGTCATTTGATGGTTGCATTCATACAATTTTTGTTCCTTGGGAGGGCTCTATGCAATCCATAGCGGTGAAAAAATTGATGGTTCCCCTCAGCGACTACGCCACCGTCTCGGAGGATGCCACCTTGCACGACGCGGTGCTGGCCCTCGAAGCCGCCCAGAAGAGCGTCGATCCAGGCCGTGAAAAGCACTGCGCCATCCTGGTATGCGACAGGAACGGACGTGTCGTCGGAAAGCTCAGCCGATGGTCGATTCTGCGGGGTATCGAGCCCCGATACAAACACATCGGTGAGTTGAAAGAGACTTCGCGCTTCGGTTTCAGTCCCGAGTTCATCAAGTCCATGCTCACCAACTATGGGCTCTTCAGGACCGCTCTGGAGGATCTCTGCAAGAAGGCTGCGGAAATGAACGTGAAGGAAATGATGCAGACCTTGGCCGAGGGGGAGTATGTCGATGAAAATGCGACTCTCGATCAGGCCATCCATCAACTGGTCATGGGAAACCTGGCTTCGCTGCTGGTCACTCGTGGAGAGGAGATCGTCGGGATTCTCAGGTTGAGCGACGTGTTCAACGAGATCTGCGAGCGGGTCAAGGCCTGCAAATTGTAGAGCGACGGGTCTGAAGCGGACCATCGGCTTGGAGGAGACGAACGATGTCGGCAGCGACTGAAAAGAAGACGGACTGGAATCGTATCTTTTTTCTGTGTCTGGGAATCGGGCTTTTTCTGGTCATCTATTTCATGCCGCCCTGGGCGGACGCCGTGGACCCCACGGGCAAGGCATTTCAACTTACCCGCGAAGGCAAGGCGGCCATCGCGCTCTTCCTCATGGCGGGCATCTGGTGGGTGTTCGAGGTCATCCCCATCGGGGCCACCAGCCTGGCCATCGGCGTCATGCAGGCGCTGTTCGCCATCCGCCCGGCCAAAGAAGCCTTTCGGGACTTCATGGATCCCTCGGTCCTGTTCATCTTCGGCTCCGTGGTGGTGGGGCTCGCCTTCACGAAGACCGGGCTCACCAAGCGACTGGCTTACAAGATGCTCGAAGTGGTCGGCGACCGCACCAGCATGATTCTTCTCGGCTGTCTCGTGGTGACGGCGGGGCTGGCTCACTTCATGGCTCACACGGCTGCTGCGGCCACGGTTTTTCCCATCCTCATCGCCATCAACGACCTTTATGGTGAGGGCGACAGGCAGACCAAATTCGGGAAGTCCATCTTCATGGGCATGGCCTATGCCGCCGGGGCCGGCAGCATCGTCACCTTCCTCGGAGCTGCCCGCGGCCCTGCTGCAGCGGGAATGTACAAGGAATTCACGGGGCAGGATGTGGGATTCTTCGAGCTGACCCAGTACATGTTTGTCGTCGGCTGGCTGATGGTTTTTCTGATCTGGGCGTATTTCATGATCTTCATGAAGCCCGAGAAAGACAGGATCGACGGCCTCAAGGAACGGGTGAAGGAGCTTTCCTCCCGGCTCGGGCCCATCACCAGGGACGAGATTTACGTCATCGTATGCGTTCTGGCCATTGTCCTGGTCATGGGTATCCAGTCTTTCGTTCCCCTGTTGAAGCCGCTGGACCGGGCCGCCATCATGCTGGTCTCGACCCTCATTTTCTTCATTTTGCGCGTGCTCACGGTTCGGGAGCTCGAGGAGATCCCCTGGAACATCATCCTGCTCTTCAGCGGCGCCATGAGCATCGGGTTCTGCCTCTGGCAGACGGGAGCCGCCCAGTGGATGGCCGTCAACTGGCTGGGGCTGCTCAAAGAGGCCAACTGGTTCGTGTTCGTCATGGGTATTTCCATCTTCGTTCTCACCATGACGAACTTCATCATGAACGTGGCCGCCATAGCCATTTCGCTCCCGGTGTCCCTCGTCATCGCCAAATACCTGGGTGTGGCCCCCGACGTCATTCTCTATGCATCTTTGGTGACGGCCGGCATGCCGTTCTTTCTGCTCATCGGAGCGGCTCCCAATGCCATCGCGTATGAATCGCGGCAGTTCACGACGGGCGAGTTCTTCAAGCACGGGATTCTCATGAGCGTGGTGCTGCTGATCGTTCTGGCGGCCGCCCTGTTCACTCTGTGGCCGATGTTGGGCATGCCTATCACGTTGAAATAAGGTTGAAATTTATCATCGATCTCAGAGCAGCCCGCCATCCTCCCCCCGGGTGAACGAGCGCGGGGTGAGGGGGGGCATGCGCCAAGTCTCGGAGCCATGAGACCAAAGGTTCTTACAGTCCAGCCGGGGATTCTCTCGGGCTCGGTGTGACCAAGGTAGACACGATAGCGCGGCTGGGCTTAATATGGTGCTTGAGAGAGCGGGAACAAGCGGAGTCGCTCCTACCGCGGAGATACAGGGCATGATGCGTTTCTTTTGCCGCCCGCAATCGCGGCACACCGGGAAGGAGAAGCTGGAAAGGATGAACAAGGACGTTCTTCGAGAAGGCGCTCTTTCATGGCGAGATGGAGGACCACGTCAGGGAGCTTGAAGATCAGAAGGGAGTCAGCGTCAAGGTGGTTGGCTGAGTGCCCGCTTAACGCGGGTCTGTTGCGAGTTGCCGCCGTTTCTCGGTGGCAGTAAGCCGATCATGCGGGTGCCGGGGACGGAGAGGACCAGGATTATGGAAGACCGACGCTACTATCAGGCCCTGACCAGGAAAATGGCGATGATCATGATCCTGGTTTCCTTCGCTCCCCTGCTGCTCATTTCCGGGATCGTCGGCCACCGGTTCGAGACGTCCTACCGCGAGAAGGTGGTGGCGCATCTCCTCGAACTGGTGCAGAAGCATCAGCAGAACATCAATATCTTCCTCAGCGAGAAGCTGGCCTTCATTCAGGCCCTCGCCTATACCTTCACCTACGAGCAGTTGAGCAGTGAGGTTTTCCTCATACAGAAGCTGAACGCCCTCCAGAGAGCCTACGGCGGGGTGTTCGTCGATCTTGGGGTGGTCAACGAAGATGGCATTCAGACTTCCTACGCCGGCTCCCTCAAGCTGGAGCGCGCGGATTATTCAGAGGCTGAATGGTTCAAGAAGGCCATCTCGCGGGACTTCTTCATCAGTGATGTCTTTCTGGGCCTTCGGCGTCAACCTCACTTCATCGTGGCCGTGAAGCGGAAGGATGGTGGCCATGAATGGCTGCTGCGCGCCACCATCGATTTCGAGGCGTTCAATTCCCTGGTGGAGAGCATTCGGATCGGCGAGACGGGATCGGCCTTCATCATCAACCGTGAGGGGGAATTCCAGACGCGGCCCCTGATTGCGCCAGGTCTGGGCGAAGAGCTGCTGCGGCAGTTCCTGGCCCGATCCAAGAACGGGGCTGCCATCGGCAGGGGGTTTCACCCGCTGATCGAGAGGATGGCGATGAGCACCCTTCGCGAAGATGCTTCGGACCACAACACAGCTATCGGAGAAGTGGAGCTGGCGGACCGTGAGTTTCTCTATGTCACGACCCCCCTCAAGAGCGGCGAGTGGATTCTGATCTATCAGCAGGATGAATCGGACGCTTTCAGGAGTCTCTACCAGACCCGCCTGCTGGCGCTGTTCATCTTCCTCGTGGGGGGCGTCGGCATCGTGGTGGTGGCCTTTGTGCTGGCTTCGCGCATGGTGCACCACGTCGAAGAGGCGGACCGCGAACAGGAGATGATGAACGAGCAGGTGATCGAAGCGGGCAAGCTGGCGTCGGTCGGCGAGCTGGCGGCGGGGATTGCCCATGAGATCAACAACCCCATCGCCATCATGGTGGAGGAAGCCGGCTGGATCGGCGATCTGCTGCAGGAAGAGGAATTCGAGCCGAGCGACAACCTGACGGAATTCAAACGAGCCCTGGATCAGATCCGCATCCAGGGCGAGCGCTGCAAGGAGATCACCCACAAGCTTCTGAGCTTTGCCAGAAGGACCGACCCAAGGGTTCGAGAGGTCCAGATGAACGAACTCGTCGAGGAGATCGTGGGTGTTTCGGAGCAGCGATCCCGGTTCAGCAATGTGAAGATGACCCTCAACCTGGACCCGTCCCTGCCCGTTGTGGCTGCTTCGCCGTCGGAAATGCAGCAGGTGCTTCTCAATCTTATCAACAACGCCATCGATGCCATTGGAACAAGCGGGGGTGAGGTGGTGATCACCACCCGTGTGGAGGATGGCAACGTGGTGGTCGATGTTCAGGATAGTGGCCACGGGATTCCCAAAGCCATCCTGCCGCGGATCTTCGACCCTTTCTTCACCACCAAACCGGTGGGCAAGGGAACGGGGCTGGGCCTCTCCATCTGCTACGGCATCGTGAAGAAGCTGGGCGGGGATATCACGGTCAACAGCGCCGTCGGATTGGGAACCACCTTCCACATCCATCTGCCCACTCATAAGAAATGAACCATTTTGGCGTTCAAGGAACGAAGCCACAAGTTCAGGAGTGAACCCTTCAAAACTCTCCAGATCAATGAGGAGGAAAGCCAATGTTGTCGACAAACGTGCTCCTGGTGGATGATGAAGTGCCCTTCGTGGATACCATGACCAAACGGTTGAGCAAGAGGAACCTCACGATTCTCACGGCCTACAGTGGACTGGAGGCCTTGGAGGTTCTCAAAGACAAGAGGGTTGACGTGGTGATCCTTGACGTCAAGATGCCCGGGATGGACGGTATCGAGACCTTGAGAGAGATCAAGAAGGACTACCCCCTGGTGGAAGTGATCATGCTGACGGGGCATGCCACCATCGAGACGGGTATCGAAGGGATGAAGCTGGGTGCCTTCGATTATCTCATGAAACCCTGCGACATCGAGGTTTTGCTCGCCAAGGTGCAGGAGGCCAAGGGCAAGAAGGCTTCCCATGAAGAGAAGATCACTCAGGCGCGGATTCATGAAATCGCTCTGCGCCGCGGCGACTGAGGATTCACGATATGACCGGGCAGGCGACCGAAGCTTCTGAGCGCATCAAGCTCCTCATTGTCGATGACGAAGCGGGGTACGTCACTGTGCTGGCCAAACGGATGGCCAGGCGGGGCATCGATGTGACTTCAGCCCTGAGTGGTTCGGAGGGGATTCAGACCCTGCGCAAGGGAACATTCGACGTGACGGTGCTGGATCTGAAGATGGAGGACATGGATGGCATTGAGGTCCTGAAGATTTTTAAAAAGATGGATCCCGAAATGCCGGTCATCATGCTCACCGGACACGGTTCTGAAACGGCAGCAAGGGAAGGCATTGCCAGCGGGGCCTACGACTATCTGACCAAGCCCTGCGATCTGGAGGAGCTCATCGCAAAGATCCGTGATGCGGCCCGAGGGGTTCCTCCCAAGCACGGCTGATCGCTGGTTCACGGGATCCGCTGAGAATGACCGGGTCTCGGATGCTCCGGCTGTTGGCGGAAGAGAGGTGCGGCGCCTGCTCAGCCGGGTGGCCTGCAGAGGGCTGACGGGCCCGATCTGCCACAGACTTTGATCCAAGGACATGCATCATGAAGCATTTGAAAAAACTCATCCAACGCGTTATGGGTCGGGTCAACGTGAACCTTCGCGAACCTTCCTTTGACGTGGAGCCTTACATCAGCGATCTGATCCCGCCCGATAAGTTCGTGAAGTTCTATGCCTTTTATGGACTGACGCTCCACCACCCCCTTTACTTCCGTTTCCACAATTCCAGCCTCGCCGGCAGCTATTTTCTCGGCAAATGCGTCGTGGAGCATTCCGTCCTTTACAAGAGTGACATACGGGGTGATGAGCTCAAAGCCAGGGGCGAAGTATTCAAGAAGGACGGTTTTGAGGTGCCGCTTTATGAAGACGAGAAGATTCTGATCCGCGACAGCTTTCTCATCAAGACTCTCGTACACAACAATTGCCACGATCCGGAAAACCCGGAGGAATTCACCATCCTCAACACGGTCGCCATGCACTATGCCAACATACACGGGTCGCCGGTGGAGGGGTCCTTTCTGGGGCCGTTCAGCACCATTGACCTCACGACGGTGCATGACTGTGTCATCGGGGCCTTCGCGTATGTGCAGACCGGGGAAGCCATGCATCGACGCGTCGATCCCGGCCAGATCATTATCCGTGCTCCCGGGGCCTTCTCGTTCAGCTATCGCTTTCACCCGGAGGATCTGAAAGAGTACGTGGATCTCGAGCCCGGCAAGCAACCTGCGGGCATTTTCATGGACTTTGTCGAATCCAGGAAGCCAAAATTCGAATCCGCTTTCGAGGTGGTGGAATCCAGACCCCACATTCCCGTGCCTGCGGGCGCATCCCTGAGCCGCTACGCCGTGGTCAGCGGTGACACGAGCATCAGCGAGAACGTACTGGTCGCTCAGAGGGCCTATCTGGAGGACGCCTGGCTGGGCAAGGGATCCAACGCCCAGGAAAACTGCTACATCGTGGACTCGCGCCTGGAAGGGAATAACATCACGGCACACGGGGGCAAAATCATTCATGCAAACCTCGGTGAGAAGGTGTTCGTGGGGTTCAACTCGTTCCTGCAAGGCCGGCCGGAGTTTCCTCTGAGCATCGGTGCCGGGAGCATCGTCATGCCCCACACGATCGTCGACCTGCAGGAGCCCTTGGAAGTTCCTCCCGCTCATCTCGTCTGGGGATTCATCCGCAACCGAAAGGACCTGGCCAGACACAGCCTGCCCCTCGAGAAGGTGGCTCAAGCCGAAGGGGAGCTGGTGCACGGGGCCATGATTTTTCAGGGGAGCGGCCGAAGGTTCGTGGATGCCTTTCAGCATCGGATCGAGCACATCCTCGAGGCCAACGGCGCTTATTTCGACGGCAGCAACAACCGCGGACATGCACAGAAGGCCCAGCAGATCTCTTTCAACATCATTCAGCCCTACCCGGCCGGAACCTTGAAAGGGCTGTATCCGACCATTGAGATCTCGCTGCCTCTGGCGGCCATGGGAATTCAGAAGGTCGCGGCGAATCGGGCCGAGTGAGAGGGCGGGACGGGGAGTGTGGGAGACACGGAGACGGGGAGACGCGTCTCCCTAACCAAGATCTTCGGCGCGAATGGAAATAACGAGTAAATCTGAAGCGTTGGCGATATGGTCGAAATCCCTGTCGTTGTGCAGCAGCTGGGCCTTATTCTCGATGCATACTGCAGCAATCATACAATCGACTGAATTTCTTATGGTAATCCCCCGTGAACGGAGGGTGCGACAGGTTTCGGCAGCCAGAAGGAATGTGGACCGGTTCATGGGAAGGAAGACAAGGCCCGCCAGTGCTGATTCCGTTCTTCTGTATTCCCTTTCATCCCGGATGCCCTGCAGCACTTCAGTGAGAACCACCCCACACAGGCAAAGGTCTTCCCTTTCATCGATGAGAGATTCGAGGATCGTCTCCTGAGCGGTATTCCGCGCCGCAAAGAAATCGATCCACACCGAAGTGTCCACAAGCGTCATTCCCATTCTCTCTTCCGGCGCATGGACGAAAGGTCACCTTCCCAGTGGACGGTGCCTTTGAGTTCGAGGACCTTCTTCTGCGACTCTCTTCGCAGAAGCTCCCGAAGAGCATAGTCGATCAAGGCTCGACGGCTCTTGAGACCCGTCATTTCCAGGCCGGCTTCGACCAGGTTTTCATCGAGGACAACGTTCGTG
>CAZEOY010000092.1:0-9260 GCA_964513835.1 uncultured Syntrophobacteraceae bacterium | reverse complement strand
GGGCCAAAGAGATGATTTCATAAACGTATCCTGAAAATCCCGGAAACTGAAAGCCGGATGGCGGCGGAGTCAGACCTTCGTCAGCGTCTTCAATCCCCCTGGAAGGAAGATCAGCACCAGAAGAAAGATCACCATGGCCACGGCATCCTTGAGCATCATGGAAATGTAGGTCGCCCCGAGAGATTCGGCGATCCCGAGAACAATGCCGCCCAGGATGGCTCCCACGGTGCTTCCCATGCCTCCGAGCATGGTGATGACGAAGGCTTTGAGGGTGAAAGGCCCGCCAATGTCCGGAAAAAGGTAATAAATCGGCAGCAGCAGTGTCCCCGCAGCGGCCACCAGGGCGGACCCCAGCCCATAGGTCAGGATGGTGATCCACTGGGCGTTGATCCCCATGAGGAGGGCCGCTTCGGTGTTCTGGGCCGTGGCGCGAACCGATTTTCCGACGTCCGTCTTGAGGAGGAAGAAGAACAATCCCGCAGTGAGAAGCAGAGCCAGTCCGAAGGCGGCTACCATGGGGACGTTGAAGGAAATCTCTCCCAAATACATGGCGCTGGAACTGTAAGAGGTTTTCACGGACTTGTAGTCGGACTGGAAGATGAATCGGATAACCTCCGTCAGGACCATCCCCACACCCACGGTCATGAGCACCTGGTTTTCAGGAAGGATGGAATCGATCTTGAGCAGAGGGTTGAGCAAAAACTTCTGGATCACCGCCCCCAGCACGAACAGGCACGGCATGGCGATGAAGAGGGAAAAATAGGGGTCCAGCCCGAAGGCTTCGAAGAGAACGTACGTGATGTACATGGCCACCATCATGAGCTGCCCGTGGGCCAGGTTGATGATCTTCATCACACCCATGATGAGGGTCATGCCGATTCCGATGAGGGCGTAGATGCCCCCGATGAGCAGTCCGGAAACCAGCGTCTGAATCAGCACTTCCATAAAGTGGTTCCTTCCGGGTCACAAAAATGGGGTTGCCCATTCACCAGCGCAACCCCAAAAGGCTCAGCATCTATTTCCAGATTTTTTCCCAGTCGATGGGAAAGACGTAAGGCTTGGAAGCAACGTCCTTGGGCCAGACCAACTCGAGCTTCCCGTCGATCCACTGAACCAGGTACGTGGGGAGCTTGTTCTGATTGGTCATCTTCCCATAGGCGGTGAACTTGACCGGGCCGAAGACGGTTTTGAGATCCGTTTCGGAGAGAGCCTGCCTCAGGTCGTCGGGGGAGAGCGACTTGGCCCGCTTCAGGGTGTCGGCAATCACGTAGGCCGCGGCGTGAGCTTCCGCTCCGTGATATTCCGTTTCCTTGCCGTGCTTCTTCACGTACTTGTCGAAGTATTCCTTGGCGCCGGGATAGGGCAGGGTCTGGTACCAGAGGGTCGCCGAGAACACCATGTTGGCCGCCTTGTCGGCGTTCTTCTGGAACTCGGGCAGGGTGAAGCCCGCTCCGCCGCCCACAAAAAGCTTCGGCGAGAGCCGCAGTTCCATGGACTGGTTCATGAGAAGGGCGGCGTCCATGACGTAGGAGATCATGTACACCAGGTCGGGGTTGGCCTGCTTCACCTTGATCAGGAGCGGCTTGAAGTCCACGCCGCCCTTGGAATAGCCTTCCTTGACGAGCACCTTGATGCCGAGCCGCTCACAGGTCTCCTCGAAGCTCTTGGAGCTGCTGGTGCCGAAGTTGCTGTCTTCGTAAAGGATGGCGGCCGTCTTGGGCTTCACGATCTCCGTGAGAAAGCTCTCCAGCCCCTCAGGGTAGTCGCTGGCAGGAGGATTGAGTCGAAACACGTAATCCCATTTCTGCTCGGTGATCTTGTCGGCCGAGCCCGTATTCACCAGGAACGGCATGCGGCTCTGCTGCGCAACCCCTGCGATGGCGAAGGTCTCGGAGCTCCCGTATCCGCCGCCCAGCATGACCACCTTGTCCTTGTTGATGAGCTTTTCGGCGGCCGAGCGCGCAACTTCAGGCTTTCCCGTGTCGTCTTCGAAGATGAACTCCAGCTTCTTGCCTTTGATCCCCCCCGCCGTATTGATCTCTTCCAGGGCCATCTCGAAGGAGTTCTTCTCAATTTCTCCAAAGGCAGCCTGCCCCCCGGTCAGGGGGAGAATGATGCCGACTTTGATGGTTTCCTGAGCCGAAACACCGGGGGCGATCAAGGCGGCGATGGCGGCGAAACAGGCCAAAAAACAAAGAGTTTTCTTCATTCCACTTCCTCCATGCATGGGTTCGTGTTTCGAAGCACAGCTCTTCAATTCTGCCCAGTCAACCGACGGGCAATTCACACTGACGGAGCTTTACTGGTCACTCGTCTGGATGGAACAGGATAGTCATTCATGAACTGGAGCTAGAACCAGAGCGCAAAGTAAAGTATTATAATTTCATCGCAGAAGTCAAGCGATGAAAGAATGAGTTTCGAATCATGAAACTTTTCCGGATTCGGAGAAGTTGACGGCAGGGTTGACCGAGGAGTTTGGATCCCTGCCTGTGGAACCTGGTAGGGGATGATGGATGCCAGATGGCTGTAAGCGGACGAGGTTTGGCCTCCACACCTGCATTTGAGATTCTGGATACCGTTGCGTGGGTCGTTTCGCGATGCCGGCGGGTATCCTTTCACCCGCAAAGTATTGAGGCAGCCCTGGATCAGTGGTCGCACAAGCTGAAGCCCACGGGCGGATGGGATCATCCCTGCCATTTCCAGGATCACTCGGCGGAAACAGTTCGCTGGATCTTTGTGCTTGACGTCCTGAACCACTGCTTCTGGCCCGACCCCGGACAGCCGACCTGGACCGTCGCCCATGAAGGAAACGAATGGTCCGGCTACTGGGGGTTGGCGGCAAGCCTCAAACGGGCCGTGGATGAGGGGGTCCCCATCACCAGCGCGGAGTTCCTCTCCGACATCAGCGACGATGATCTGACGCGGGTTTTTCGCGGGGAAGGTGAAATACCCCTTTTCGAGGAGAGGCTGGCCAACCTGCGCGAAGCCGGCCGGATCCTGAAGCGGGACTGGGGCGGGGATGTGGTGAATCTCGTGGAATCCGCCCGAGGAAGTGGGGCCGAGTTGGCTGGGCGGGTGGTCGCTGCGTTTCCCAGCTTTCGCGACGAAGCCCGTTATGATGGGCGGACCGTCCGCTTCTGGAAGCGCGCCCAACTCCTGGTTTCCGACCTGCATCAAGCCTTCGGCGGGACGGGGTTTGGTGCGTTCAACGACGTCCAGGTGCTCACGGCCTTTGCCGACTATAAGCTGCCCCAGGTTCTCAGGGCGTTGGGAATCCTGTCCTATGAGCCGGCTCTCGAGGGGATCATCGACGGGATGCATGACCTCGATGCCGGGAGTCCCGATGAGGTCGAGATCCGTGCTATGACCATCTGGGCCGTGGAGGAGATCAGGAAGGCATTCAGGCGCGCCGGCCATGCTTTAACGAGCGCCGCGGTGGACCAGTGGCTCTGGCAGCTGGGCCAGCTCGATCCCTTCAGAAAGAAGCCTTACCATCGCTGCCGGACGATTTATTATTAGTTTTCATGAGTTTCTGAGACGAACCCCTCAAGAGTGAGCGGATGACCCATGACGGAACGGAAATGGAAATACAGGCGCGAGGATTTCGGAGAGCTGCCGGTGGTGCACCACCATCTGACCATTCACCTCAATTTCCTGGATGGGGTCGTGGAGGCATGCAACACCCTCGAGATGACGGCCCGAATCCCCATGGACCGGCTGGAGCTTGATGCCAGCAGCTTGACGATCGTAAGGGTGGAAGCGGTGAGCGGCCCCGATGTGGAATGCGGCAAGGGGGGGTCGCTCTCGTACGACTACCTGACGGACCGGAACAAGCTCATCGTTCTCGTGGGTCGAACGATTCCCGAGGGGGAACGGTTCTGCATCCGGACGATCACACGCTGTACGCCGTCGGATCACATCCTCGAGGGGATCTACAAGGACGTGACGCCGCCGGGGGCGCCTCAGCAGTACATTTCCCAGTGCCAGCAGTGGGGTTTCCAGCGGATCATGCCCATCTTCGATGACTGTCGCGCCAAGTGCACCATGCGCACGACCATCGAGGCCGATGCACGCTACACCCACCTCATCAGCAACGGGAACATCGATCGGGGGCTCAATCCCGACGGCAAGCCTGTTCCCAAGCCGGGCGATCCCGGCCGCCAGGTGATCACCTTCGAGAATCCCATTCCCATGGCCCCCTATCTCTTTCTGGTCTGCGCGGGAACCTGGGACGTGCTGGCCGACGAGGTGGTCTACGACACGGGGGGCCGTGTGCGGCTGGAGTACCTGGTGCCGCCCGGCTCCGTCGAGGGGGCCCGCGTTCCCATGGAGATCCTCAAGGAATCCGTCCTTTGGGTCAAGCGGACCCAGGATTACGAGTATACCGGCGATACCTATCGGACCATCTGCATGAGCAAGTCCAACTTCGGCGGGATGGAAAACGTCGGCAATACGACCATTGTGACCGATGCCGCGCTGATCCACGGTCACACCCTGGATGCGTCGCTCCTTTACGCCCACGCCGTCATCGTGCACGAGTTCGAGCACAACCAGTGCGGGAGCGAGACGACCATGGACACTCCTTTCGACGTGTGGCTGAACGAAGCTTACACCGTGGATGTCGAGCGGCAGTTCATGGCGGACCTGTTCGATCCCGGCTTCGTGCGACTGAATCAACTGGAGAGCATCCGAAACCCGCTGCTCGGCCCCCTGGCCATCGAGGATGCGGGTCACGCCGGCCGGATCGTGCGGGAAGGCTTCAACGATCCGGATGAGCTCATCGACGGCGTGACGTATGTGAAGGCCGCAGAAGTCATTCGCATGCTGCGCCTGGTGATCGGGGAGAAGCATTTCAAGGCGGGAAAGACGCTCTACTTCACGCGGTACCGACACGGCAATGCCACCACGGACCAGTTTTTCCAATGTTTCGAGGAGACGTCGGGGGTCTCCCTCGAGCAGTTCAAGAAGGGATGGCTCTACACCATCGGCTATCCCAGTGTGACGGCGAAGGGCGAATACGACCCGGCCGGGCGACGCTATCACATCAGCTTTCGTCAGAGTGTCCCCGAGGGGCTGAAGCCCTTCCACCTGCCGATTGAACTGGCCCTGGTGGACGAACAGGGCAGGGATATGGCCGGTACCGCGCAGATTTTCCAAATGAGGGACTTCGAGGCTGAGCTGGTGATCGAGGATGTTTCTGCTCAGCCGGCCTTTGCCTCAATGAATCGCAATGCCTCTTTCTACGGGACGTTCCGCGACAGCACCGCCACGCCGGAATCCCTGCGCAAACAGGCTCGCCGGGATCCCAATCCCTGCAACCGGCTCGAAGCCATGCGGCAGCTCATTGACTGGGAGCGGATCAAGCTCCTGGAGCACACGGCAGAGGTCATCGATCCCGACTGGCTGGTGCTCTATGGGCGGATCATCGAAGATCGAACCCTTCCCGCCGCCCTCAAGGCTTACTTCTTGCGTATCGACGAGCAGCCCCTCGACCGGGAGTATGTCACCTGGGTTCGCGAACTGGTGCTGGCGCGCGAGAAGCTCATGCTCACGGTCAATCGGGCCTACCGGGATCGGCTGCTGGCCCTCTTTTCAGAGCTGGATACTTACAACATTCCGGCCGACGCTTCACCCCGACACGGCATCGAGGACCGCCTCCTGAAGCAGGTGCTCCTCGACCTCATCACGGTGGATGACTCCCCCGAGAGCCATCAGCTGATTCTCGAGCATTTCCGAAGGGCCACCATGGCCAATGACCGCGTGGCGGCGCTGCTGGCCCTCAACCGAAGTTCGAGTCCCGCCCGCGGCCCCATCATGGAGGAGGTGTACAAGAACTGGGTCGCCCACCTGAGCGGGTACGCCAACTACCTGCGGGTGGTTTCCAGCGGAACATGCGACGACGTCTTTGACCGGATTGCCGAGGAACGAAACCGCCCCACCTTCGACGTGAACATTCCCACCTGGTCTCGGGCGCTGTTCCTCCCCATGGCCGCCAACAACAAGATGGTCTGGACCGACCGGGGCATCCGGTGGCTCGTGGAGACCATCATCGAGCTGGCTCCTCTAAACGCTACCACCACCAGCCGGCTGCTGAACACCTTCCAGCATGTGAACCGGCTCAAACCGGAGCTGCGTGAGAAGGTAAGGGTTTCCCTCGAGCGCGTCGTGAATGAGGTTTCGGAAAGTGCCAGCCCCACGATTCACGGGCAGGCCAGGGCGTATCTGGGGAGGTAGCCGAATCAAACGGTTTGGACCTTTGGGCTTCGAGTTTGCTGCATTGCGCGGAGGCGGGCGACGTGAAATATTCATCCGGGTGGATGGGACCCTGGACGTTATTCCCGCGCGCTTCCTATGAAGAGCCGGGCACAACGTCACCCCCGCATGTTTCTGGCGGGGGTCCAGGGTCTTCAATAGGCCTGGATCCCCGCCAAAGACGTGTGGGGATGACAAACCCGGGAGGTTGGAGGGATGGCTGATTCATGCCCCGCACATTATGCCGGGACAGCTGCTCCTCCGAGCTGTAGAGGTCTACAGCTCACTAATTTTTTATTCATTACAATCGGTGCAATTATTCGGGACAGCTGCTCCTCCGAGCTGTAGAGGTCTACAGCAGCAAGATTGAGCTCATCCTAAGAATGGAATTGAAGTGGGAGAGGCGTTGAAGCATCAATCTGAAACCAGGATTCTCATCTTGGCGATCAGGGGCCGGCAAGGCCTTCGATTCAATTCCCTGCTCTTTCTCAAAGGGTTGATTGATTTCGAGGAGGCGGATCAGGACGCTCAGCCTATCCTCTTATGTGATATCAGTTGGTATGGAATCAGGAAGGACCTGGTCCGAGAGGTCAAGCAGTTCGCTGAGAAGCTGAGCGGTTGAAGCCGGCCCGTGAGGTGACGCGGTTCACAGTGCGCGAGACAAAGTACCGGAGGTAAAGGCAGATGACACCGAATATCAGTCGAGTAGAAGAGGTGGTAGTAGGTCCACTTGCCCGGCCCAAGGAGCTTGGTGATGTCCCACGAACTGACCTGGTTGGGTGTGGTCGCCAGAAGCTTGGGCTTTTCAT
Organism: uncultured Syntrophobacteraceae bacterium; assembly: GCA_964513835.1. GTDB lineage: Bacteria > Desulfobacterota > Syntrophobacteria > Syntrophobacterales > Syntrophobacteraceae > JALOOX01. Next base: position 2,199 of record CAZEOY010000092.1, on the reverse strand, counting down.
AGACGGGGTGCCGGAGCTGGTTGCGCCGCTCCCTGACCTCGCTCTCCTGCTCAAGGATGCGGTACATGGTTCAAACCGAGCAAAGATAGCGCCCCCCATCGAGCAACGTCGCGCAGATTTCCCGTGGGGCCCACCTCTGAGCTTCTACGTTTGCGCCGCTACGATCGGTCTGTTTTCCCGGGCTCCCTTCGCGTTTCCTGTGTCTGCGCTGCGTAAAGAATAGCAAAGCTTCAGCCCGAACGCGTCAATGAATCGTCGAGTGGTGAGACTGGAGCCTACACCTTGTCCAGAGGTCGGGTCGAGATGGCTGCGCCGTGAGCGAGGGCGCCGTCCAGGCCGATTCGAAAGCCCCGGGAATCCTCGACGACGATTCTCCCTTCCACGGCGGCAGAGTAGATCTGCTGGTCCAAGGCGATGAGGGCATGCTTCACCTTCATGCCTCGATAGATCTGAACCGGATGCCCGTTGACGATTACCGTGATCCGCTCGTCCATCTCAGTTCCTGAATGTGATGCGGTTTTCCACGGCCGGTCGCACCGGGGAGCGCTTGCTCAGGTAATTGGAGACGGCGTCGCGCAGCGTGATACCATAAACCAGATCTGACCCTTCCTTGAATGTGGTGAACCGGTCTCCTCCAACGGCAAGGAAATCGTTGGTTGCTACACGGTACCGGGCCTCGGGCTTCAGCTTCTCCCCCTTGACACTGGCCTGCACGACCCGCGATCCTGCCGGTCGGCCCATGTCGTACTCCACGGTGAGTCCCGAAACCTGCAGAATCTTCGCGTGCTGATCGCCGCTCGCCTCGAGAAGTTGCAGCACCTGTTCCCCCTTCAGGGTCATGGTGACCACCACGTTGTCGAAGGGGAGCAGTGTGTACAGTTCCTCCAGGGTGACGTCACCCGCCGCAAGATCAGCCCGGATGCCGCCTCCGTTCTGAAAAGCGATGTCGGCGGTCCCTGCTTCCCGTATGGCGTCGGCAATGAGATTGCCCACGTTGGATTCGGCCATCGACTCCCGCATGAGATCGACGTCGGTTCTTCCGACCACCTTGGCAAATTCGGCTTGGATTTCGCTTTCATAACGGTTCACCACGGCTGCGATGGTGCTGTCGGAAGGCGACTGTTCATCGGCCACCACCGGGCGCAGAACATCCCTGGTCGTGTACCGCACGATCCTGCACGTCTCAGGATCCACCTCCAGGCCGAGAGCGCCCACATAAATGCCGTAGTAGCCGGCCTGGACGATGATCGTACCGTTGATTCGGACGGGATCGGTCACCGCCGTGTGACTGTGTCCACCGACGATGATGTCGATGCCCGATACCTTCCGTGCCAGCTCCTCGTCAGCATCCAGGCCCAGATGCGATAAAACGAGGACCAGCCCGGCCCCTTCGCGGCGAACCCGCTGGATCAGCTCCGGCATGACGGCAGCCGGTTCCAGAAATGTCAGGTCGGCCACATGAGCAGGCTTCGTCGAATAGGCGGTCTCCGTCGTCGTCAGGCCGATGATGGCGATGTTGATGCCTCCCCGGTTTAGGACAATGTAGGGCCTGGTCCCCTCCAGACCACCGCCGCCGGCGGTGACGATGTTGGCCGCCAGAAAAGGGAACCTCGCTGAGGTTCTCAATTGCTGGAGAACGTCCCGCCCCCAGTCGAACTCATGGTTGCCGAGAGCCATGGCATCGAACTGGAGCGCGTTCATGATCTCGATGACGGGCTTTCCCTTGAACACGTTAGAAATCGGAGTGCCCTGGAACATGTCCCCGGCGGATAAGAGAAGTGTGCCGGCCGGGTTCTTGGCTCGTTCCTGCTGGATGACGGCAGCGAAATAGGCGGCCCCGCTGACCTTTTGGTCATCCCGGATCGTCTTGTCCAGGTAGGGAGTGATGTGGCCGTGGAGATCGTTCATGTGGAGAATGGTGATGGGTACGGCCTGAGATGCCCGGAGCTGGCAAGGGATCGCCCAGAAAGTCACACACGTCAATACAAAAATGCTGGTGCGGAAGTTCCGATTCATGCTGCTCTCTCCCTTGTTCTCTGATTGCTGAGGGCTGTGGCCGATGGACTTGATCAGGATTCAAGCACCGACAGGTGTGTGTGCCTCAGCTAACGCAACTTGGTTCGGCAGTTGGGGCAGCGGTCAGGGTCCGTCAGGACGCCAAAATAGAACTTGTCGTGGCCCCTGACGATCTCATCGCAC
>CAZEOY010000091.1:8588-9282 GCA_964513835.1 uncultured Syntrophobacteraceae bacterium | reverse complement strand
TCGCCTTCAACACTCCTTTTGCGCCAGTCGCAGGCGTGGAGGAAGTGCTGTTTCACACCGCCCGCTGTCTCAGGCGGCTTCACGAACTCAACGTTTTGTCGCAACATGGCGGCTATCCCGAGGTGAAGGTAGGGATTGGCATCCATCAGAGTGCCGCTGCCGTCGGTTTCGTGGGAGGTCTCAGCCGATGTCACCTGGGTGTATTCGGCGGGACGGTCAAGCAAGCCGGGCGGATTGCGGAACTGACCGGCTCTATCGACCGTCTCCTCCTGGTTTCGTCTCAGTGTTTCGAGGGCGATGAGCCCGAGGTCTGGCGAGAGCCACAACAGGTCAGTTGTTCCTTTCGCAATGCCGGCCGGCACAAGCTGCAGGGCGATTCGAATCCACTCCTGCTCTTCGCCGTCGGTCCGCTGATGCCTTACTGGGTGGACTTCGTCACCATGGGGTTTACGGCATCCCCCGAACCCGGAATCGTTTACATCGACACGGGAGGCTCTGGCAAGCCCGGCATCATCGATCACCATTTCGAGAAATCCGGGGCGCACAGCGCCTGCGAACTGTTGATGCGACAACCCGAGCTGCTCCTGGGGCATCTCCGGGGAATTCCCTCGTCGCAGATCGAGTTTCGTCTCCACCAAGAGCCGGACCTGGATTGCGCCGCCACCTTTTATGCAGCCTGCGAGCTCCTGCGGAA
>CAZEOY010000091.1:7178-8578 GCA_964513835.1 uncultured Syntrophobacteraceae bacterium | reverse complement strand
GGGTATGTGAGTCGCATCGATCAGGGAATGGTCCCCAGCTCTGGGCACTTGACCGATTCCCTGTATGGCGTCTCTGTCGCTCACCAGACTGTGGTGGAAAGACAGCAGGGGAGCGGCCTCAGTGACCTCATGTTGCTCGAAGCTCAGCTGCGGGTCATAGATGCCGCTTTGTACCTCATGGAAAAACACCGCGGCTCAGCCGATCCAGCCCGAATCTTTCGATTCAAACCCGGCTGGTTTGCCGGAGAACGCCGCCTGATCTATGAAGACCGCGCGCTCTACCGAGAAGACGTGCGGTTGCGAAGCCGCACCTATAAAGCTCGCGTGAGGGGCCTTACGGATATGGTCGAAGGCCTCTGGCTGGATCACCCCCAAAGTCTCATTTTCAAGCTCTGGGCCCGAACCGACCCCAACGCCCCCGAAGGCCGGGGATATCCCTTCCTCACCGTCGATTGGTCCCGCCCCGGCAAGAACCGCTTTGTCATCAGCGTCTCCCCCGAATCCGGCACGGACCTCCGGGGCCTTGGCGAACTCCTCGAAGCGGCGGAAGAAGAAAAGCGCAACGCCCTCGGCCTGGAACGCCCCACCGAGCCCCGTCGCTATCCCACCAGCAACTCAGACCCCTGGTACTTCGGCTGGGGCCACTCCTACACCGTCATCGACTCCCCAAGAGGGGGAACCGTACTGGCGGGGGAAGAGGTCAGGGCTATTCATGAAGGCTGGCTCCCTTCGCCATTGCGTGACTGTCATGGATCGTGAACGGGGTCTCTTCCAACACACCCCCCCGGTGATGTCGCCCTAGTCAGTCCCGATAACCAGGTGCTTTTCATCATGGATGACGGCACCCTGGCTTTGATCGGCTATTGCTTCGCGAAGATACTTCGGGAGGGCGAACATGTGCTGGTGAGATTCTACGTCGTAAAACCTTAAATCGAGATTCCCCTTTTCTTGAAGCCTTCGAGCAACGGACTCCGGCGTCAGGAGCTGTTCCAGGGGTTCATCGCTGGCGATGACGAACCCCCATGGCACTCCGAAAAAGGGAATCCAAATCTGGTAGGGAACCACGGACTTGAAGCTCTCCTTCAAGGTCCTGATCAGAGACAGGTGGGCATCCAGTTCGCCGAGGTTCGTCTGTTCCGCCTGAATCGAGAAAATGCCCCCGGCATTCAGCTGCGATTTGGCCAGATCGAAGAACTCCTGTGTGAACAATAGGGCCGAATGGCTGTCCTCCACGGGATCTGTGCAATCCATGTAGATGACATCGTATTTCTCGGGAGAATTCACCAGGAACGCTCGGGCGTCCTCGTGCCTCAACGTCACCCGAGGGTTCTCGAAGGCCCCCTGATGCCAGCTGGGCAGGTATTGCCTTGCCGTGTCGATCATCTCCTCATCGATGTCCA
>CAZEOY010000091.1:0-7168 GCA_964513835.1 uncultured Syntrophobacteraceae bacterium | reverse complement strand
ATTCGGGCATTTCGTCCGCCGCAAAAATCTTGTAATCCCCGAACTGCCGAATCACCGAATCGCCCGATTTGTCGTACAGCATTTCCTCGCACACCGCGTACCCAAGTGCCTGTGTCATCCCGCCTTCGATCTGTCCCGACGCGGTCGCGGGGTTGACGATGACGCCGCTATCCACCGCCATCACCAGTTTCTCAACGGCCTCATGTTTGAGAATCTCTCGAAGCATCGCTCCTGGACCGCCGCCGGCAACGAAGACCTTCTTCGGCGCGTCATGGATGACGAGGACGGGGTGGACAAAAGCTTCATGATAGATATATTCATCCACCTCGGAGGACTGGGGAACGCCGTCGAGAAACAGTGCCTTTCCATAACCCACCGTATCGACGATGAGGATTTCCTGGAAACGCGACGAGCTGGCCACGAGTGTCTTCTTGATCCTGTAAACGCTCGCCAGGCTGTGCGTCCGCAGATCAATGATCCAATTCTGTGCCCTCATGGTGTCGATCCTTTTTAATCATCAGATGATGTGATGGTATACCCAAGTCTATTTCCCCGCCCACTCCTCCATTCCCTGAAGAAAGGCTACGAGCTCCTTCGCCGATTTGAGCAAGGCTTCCCTGGGCGGAAGACCATCCACGTGCTCTCCCGTGGCACTATCAACGAAGGCGTGCACGTCCTGGCGGGCGAGAAAGTATTGGTATTTCGCGGTCATCTCCTCGCCTGGCTGAATATCCCTCAGGGCGAAGCAGATTCCGCAATGGTAAAGCAAATTGGGATCTGAGGAGTGGTTGATATATTCTTCATGACCGATGGCATCCAGATACAGAAAATAGTCCCCGACCCAGCGCACAGCCGTCTTCACGATGAGCTCGTTGCCGTTCCTTTGATGCATCTGATACTCGTCCTCGCTCATGATTTTAGCCTGGTAGCTGAGGATCGCGACGATGGTCCCCTTCTTTATGGGCTCCAAAGCGAACAGGCCTTCTTCAGCTATGGGGGATGGTCTGACTTCCGTTTTTACCAGCAGCATTTGTCCCTCTCAGTGGATAACAAAGGATAGTCCGTCCCAATTCTACCATGCGACGACCGCCATCCTCGTGAGTGTAAATCGGATATTTTTCCCACGTCATATGGGCATCTGAAGGCTACCGCATCTCTGCAAGGAACCAGCATTTCCAATCCATCGGTTCAAATTTGTCCGCGAAGCAAGCGGGAAAAATGGCTGGATCGAGATGGGCACGATGATGCTCTCGCCTCTGTCTCCAGATCTTGCCGTTTTTCTGATGCATCTCAGCGAACTCTATCAAGCCTGCACACGCCAGGGCCGCAGGGGAATGGTACTCCAGGGCGTTCATATTCTTTTCCGCAGACGTGAGCAGCCTGACGACGTAAGTACGATCCAAATCCTCTCCTCCCTTGTCCATCAGGATGCGGGCCAAAATCATCCCAGAGAAGGCGATCCCCTCATCGTCATTGATCTTCCGTGCTCCTTCGTAGGCATCCTTCGCATGGCTCATAGCTTTCGCAAGCTCGGATCGCGGGTTCCGGTAAAACCAAAGCGCCTTGTTCGCCCATGTCACGTATTTCGGCCATCGCTCCCCGATGCGCTTGGCCATCATTTCACTCTTTTCAAATTCTTCCAGTGACCTGTTCCAGTCCTCCTGATGCATCAACAGGAGGCCCAGGCTGAGATGGCCGTATAGAATCCCCTGGGCATAGTTGAGCTTCTGAAACCCGCCGATGGCCGCATCGATATCTTGCCTGGCTTCCACAAGGTCCGTCCCCATCAATTGTGCCTTGAGGAGTCGTAAAAGGCCACGATTGATGTAGTTGTGTCCCTTCAACAAGTCGCTCCCGCTCGATGTGTGCACCCCGGTGTTGAGATGTTCTTCTGCTCTTTGGACCTCATCGAAAAGGATGCGAGCGACTCCCAGGTTATTAGCTCCCGCCGCAAGCTCTTCGAACAGCCTCAACTCCTTGGCTCTATCGAACGCCTTCTCACAAAGCACGGCGGCTTCGACACGCTCTCCCTGGTCGTGCAGGACGCTGAAACGGTTGAGGTAGTGGCGCACGATATCTTTTTGATGAATTGCGTTCCAGGATCCTTCTGACTGGACCACGGCTTCATTTTCATCTGAGTGGAACCGCGCCTTGTCCCAATGATCCATGTTCTTGAGAAGCACTACCAGCCTGTTGTTGAGGTAGAATCTTTCCATTTGCGACAGCTTGTTAGTACGACGTGCCAGCCTCAGCAGGGCCAGAGCACCCCTCCATCTGCCCTGGACAAACAGAACATTCACACTCTTGAAAACGAGGGCGATGCCGAGCTCGGCATCAAGCCTGAAAAGTCGAGCAACAAACTCCTTCACAGGGGGCATTCCTGTTGAGCCTGCCCGAGTCTTCCCAACAGACTCAAGCCTCCCCGAGTCTTTGCCCACCACATAGTCAGAGAGGTCAACCAGGACTTCTGAGAGGATGGACACTACCCATCCATCAACACCTCGAATTCGAAACTCGGCTACGCTTTGGTCCAGCAGCTCCGTAAAGTGCTCAAGAGAATCGTGTTTGGCCAAACTCCTCAAGAGATCAATCAAACCGGCTCTGAGTGATGGAAACTCCCTTGCGCATTCGGCCATCAGCGTAATCGCCTCAGCATTAAGTCCCAAGCGTGCAATGGCACGATTGACCAAGAGATACTGAAAGACCATGTCCAAGGAGAATTCGACATACTCCTCGGGTAGCAGAGCAATATTGTCGGGTTGCTCCACGTGATGCTGCAGGAGAACCTGCTCATCTAACAGCCTGTTGAGGGGCGCCGTCGGCCCCGTAGCCAGAAATGCTTCTCGGACCCAGGGGTCAGAAGCGATTTCGCCCAGGCCGATCTTCCGTGTCCGCCTCTCCAGCATCATATCCACGAGGCGATCCACAAAGATCTTTGTGGCTCTGTCTCGGTTTCGGAATATGTACTTCTGACAATAATTGAACAGAATCTTGTTTGAAATGGGATCAGGTGGGATCTGCTCCTGATTGTACACTTCCATCGCCAGACGCAGGAAAAGCGGATGGGTCAGGGCACGACGCGCTGCGTTGGGCAAGCTCTCCCAGTCGGTTCTGGGGCTATACCTTTCGTTCTTTTTGTAACACTTATATGCTCGCTTCAAATCCTTCTTGTTGAACGGGGGAAGCAGTACAAACGGTAATCTGTCGTCGCAGGCCGTGCTCCCCATCCCAAGAAGGGGAGCATAGTACTCATCTTTATGCAGGGATACTCCATCCTGTTTGGCTCGGTAAAGTCCCACAAGAGTTGAGGTCGCGACAACCTTCACCCGGAGCCATTCACCTCTCACATCTTGGATCCAATTGTCTATAGCTTGCAGCATGCTGCCAACGGAAGGATGTCGGTCGATGCCGTCAACAAGGACGATCAACGTGGACTTGAGACTGTGACGCTTCTTTTCAGCATAATCCTTCAGGTCATGAATCCATTCCTTGAGGGCTGTCTGGATTCCCAACGAGGACCTGACCAGTCTGTCCAAGGATGCATCATTGCTTGAGAAATCATTGGGGCAGAGTAGCAGGCAAATACTTGAAGAATTCTCATCTCCAAGCACTTTCTCGGCCAGGGCACACATGAAGTTGGTCTTGCCGATCCCTGATTCGCCGCCGATGATCATGCCCAATTTCTCCGATTTCAGAAATTCATCTACCTGCTTCTTGAATTCTTCACGCTCCGTGTACAAGCTGGGCTCATACGTCCTGTCAGCTTTCATCTGCTCCAGATTGGCCTGGGTCTTAGACCGGGCACTGGTCAAAAACGGTTCGAGATATTCCGGATTCTTTTTGATCCAGGGAGTCACTCTGGAGAGCAGCTCATCGAAGGCATCGCCGTGGTCGAGAACGAGAACCCCGGAATGCAGACAGGTTTTGTACTCCAGTTTCCCGGATTTCCTGCCCTCGAAAAGAAAGACATCGCCGGCACCATCTTCGTTTCTTTCGCGCACGATCAGTGGGTGAAGGGACAGTACGGCGCTGTCATCGACCTGTGGAACCTTCTCCAGCGCAGGCACGATGTATAGGGGATTGAGCTCCTCTCTTTCTTTCATTTTGGCATCGAATTCCAATTCGATTCGCCTCTGGAAACGCCGGCTCCCGCGAAGCAGGTCCGCTTCGCAAACATAGACCCCACCACGTTCAACGCATTTCAATATCTCCACAAGCCAGAAGTCTTCCACGATGGCCAGCGTCCGGAGCCATTCCTTGAGATCAGGGTAGTGCGTCTTCACAAGGTCTTTATATTCGCTTGCCTTCAGATTCCAAGCGTGCCCCTTCTTCTTGTTGCGTAAGTTGACAATCTTGTCGAGCATGGTGGCCACCCTGGTGAAGCCACCTCCTGCGTTGAAGTACCTTTCAGCGAGGATGCCGGAGAGACACTCCCCGGAAGCTTTATGATGAGCCCTCAGGGTCTCGCGCAAGAGTCTCCACCACTCCCCCGTGAGCATCCCCTTCTTGTTCAGTCTCTCGATCGCATAATCGGCTTCCAGCAAGCGGAACTCTGTATTCCGGAGATAGCTGGCTGATGTGACCAGCCCGAGGAAGGTAACGGAGATCTCGAAGCAGTTGATCATCCTTGTAAAGGCTTTTTCCCAGTCAGTGTCCAGGCGGGCGAGCTCCCTATACAGCAGCATGGTCGGTTCGGCAATGGGGGTAGGAAATCGTTCCCCTACTCGAAGCAAAAGTTCTTCCTCAAGATCCACCTCCTTCGCTCTGTTTGAAAGCCTCACGGGAATGCTCCTTTGAGTGGGGAGTGTTGTGGCCTGATCCTACAAGTGGTTGCCTTCGCATCCGGCCGAGGTCATCAGAAACAGGGTCGGCTGGAGCCCGCGATCCCTTCAGGTACAAATGCGACGCAGCCTCCATTCCGTTCTTGGAACAGTGAGACACCTGTCGCCAGCCGGAACTCCACCCCTTGAACGTGCCATGCGTGGAAGGATCTTCCGAGCCAATCGAGGCTGCACAGCAGCCTATGGATTCAAGATTCAACTTCCAGGCAGAGTTCGGAGAGACTAATCCGCCAGCAGCCATGGATCTCCTGCCTTCTGACACGCAGTAAGAACCTATAGGAGGCAGGGGTTCATCGCCGGGCACCGTGACCCTTTCTGATTCAAAGGCACGAGAATCAGACTTTCAAGTATTCGCGGCATTCGGCGATCAGTTTCATGTGTTCATCGGCGTCAGGCCGAGCCTCCAGAATGGCCAGCACCTCGGCGATCTGGTCCTTGTTCGGGATGATCTCGGAGGGGCTCTCCCACATCCAGTCCATGACAATGCTGTAAAGCGTCTCAGGAGGCCACGTGGCAACTTCCTCGCGCGTGGGCACATACATCCCCGCTCTCAGTACGCCCCTGTGGCCCTCGATGGCGGCTCGGATGGCGCCTTCGCGCATGCCGAAACGGTCGCCCGCGCCCTTCCCCTGGCTCGTCTTTCGCGCCACCCGACCTCCTCCTCTTCCGTCACTCATCATAACTTGGGATTTGCACACACAATGGATTCGCAAATGAAAAAGGGGTCACGAGCATCTCTCGCAACCCCCTGAATTTCCTGGTGGAGCTGAGGGGAGTCGAACCCCTGACCTCTTGAATGCCATTCAAGCGCTCTCCCAACTGAGCTACAGCCCCCTGAAGTGGCCGTATGAATATATAAAACCTCCTCCAGTGTCAACTGTTTTGTCTGGAGAATCTCGTTGACAAACAGGCGGATGCTCGGTAGCGTCAACATTTACCGATTTGAAAGTGGATTGCGACACGATTTCAGAGACTTGGAGGTGGGGTTCATGAACGAGCGGTTGTTCAATTTCAACGCGGGGCCGGCTGCGCTCCCTCTGGCCGTTTTGGAGGAGATTCAGTCACAGATCGTCAATTTCCGGGGTTCCGGAATGTCCATATTGGAAGTCAGTCATCGGTCCAAATGGTTCGAGGATGTGCTCGATGACGCCATCGCCAGGGTGAAGCGTCTGCTCAAGCTGGACGACCGGTTTGAGGTCCTTTTCCTTCAAGGTGGAGCCAGCATGCAGTTTGCCATGGTTCCCATGAACCTGGCCCTGGACGGAAAGCCCGTGGATTACGTGGACACGGGGACCTGGTCCACCAAGGCCATCAAGGAGGCCCGCATCCAGAAGAGGGATGTGCGCGTCGTCGCATCTTCTCAGGACAGGGAATTCACCTACATTCCCGGGCCGATCACTGTGACCGAAGGGGCTTCCTACCTCCACATCACGTCCAACAACACCATCCGGGGCACCCAGTGGAAAACCTTTCCGCAAACCGGTGGAGCGCCCCTGGTGAGCGACATGTCCTCGGACATTTTCAGCAGGGTGTTCGATCCGGCTCCCTTTGGCCTGATCTATGCCGGCGCTCAGAAGAATGCCGGGCCCGCCGGAGTGACGCTGGTGGTGGCCCGCAAGGACATGATCGAGCGTGCGCCCACGGATCTGCCCACCATGCTGAGCTACAAGACGTACGCGGAGAAGAAGTCCATGTACAACACCCCGCCATGCTTCGCCATTTACGTGCTCCAACTGGTGGTGAAATGGCTCGAGGAGACGGTGGGTGGCATCGCCGCCATGGAAGCCGTCAATGCCGGAAAGGCCGCACTCCTTTATGACTACCTGGACAGCCAGGATTTCTACCGGGGCACCGCTCGGCCTGACTCTCGGTCGCTCATGAACGTGACCTTCCGCCTGCCCACTCCAGAGCTCGAGCAGACTTTCATCGCCGAAGCCCTCTCCGCCAACCTCGGGGGGCTCAAAGGACACCGGTCCGTGGGAGGATGCCGGGCATCCATCTACAATGCCGTTCCCATGGAAGCGGTGGAAGCCCTGGTGGGCTTCATGAAAGATTTCGTCAAGAAGCACGGGTAGCACGAAACAGCGCAGGTTCCCGACACGTTGAGGTCAGAGTGACGGCAGGAGAGCGATGATTCTCCTTGCCGTGTACTCGGCCACGTCCGCAAGTCCATCCAGGGGCATGAATTCGATGGCGTTGGCCGCAAAAAGGCACGAGACCCCAGCGGGGAACTCTTCGTCCGGCATGTGAAAGATGTAATAGAGCGGAATGCGGGGAATCGGGTACTGGGTGATGGAGATATCTCCGCTGATGGCGTCCGTGTTCAC
>CAZEOY010000090.1:0-9290 GCA_964513835.1 uncultured Syntrophobacteraceae bacterium | reverse complement strand
ACCCACAGCACCCACCCCGTTGCAGGGGCCATCTTGAGCCTGGCCGAGGCGAGGAAGGTGTCCTATGCACCCGCGGAGTACTTGACCGTGCTTCCGGGACTGGGGGCCCAAGGGGTCATCGACTCGCGGACCTACTGGATCGGGAGTCATCGCCTGCTGGAAGAGTGGGGACACGAGACGCCCGAGGACCACCGACTGGTCGAAGAGCTCGAAAACGCGGGAAATTCAGTCGTCATGATGTGGACCGAGGATCATCTCTGCGGGATTATGAGCATCACGGACGAGGTCCGGCCCGAAGCCCCTTCCGTGGTCCGATCTCTGAAGAAGATGGGGATCGAGCGGGTGATCCTCATCACCGGAGACAACGAGCGGACGGGAGAAGCCGTCGCCGCGGCCACAGGCGTTGACCGTTATCAGGCCGAATTGCTGCCGCAGGACAAGGTGGAAGTGGTGAGCCATCTGACCAGCAAGTACGGGAGGGTAGCCATGGTGGGGGACGGCGTCAATGACGCACCGGCCATGGCGGCTTCAAATCTGGGAATCGCCATGGGAGCCATCGGAGCCGACGCGGCTATAGAAACCGCCGATGTCGCCCTGATGTCGGACGACCTCACGAAACTCCCCTGGTTGATTGCTCATTCGCGAAGGACGCTGGGTGTGATCCGGCAGAACATCGCTTTCTCTCTGGCCGTCAAACTGCTTTTCCTCGCAATGGCGGCAGGAGGCGTTGCATCGCTGTGGAGTGCCATCGCAGCGGACATGGGGGCATCCTTGACGGTCATCTTCAACGGCCTGCGGCTTCTGCACAGAGGATCCGAGCCGAAGGCGGCAGCAACCTGATCCGGCATTCCACAAGGGTATGCCGCCGCCATAGGTACTGCCGTGCCAAAAGGGCTGCGAGCCCCGTCAGCAGATCAAAGGCCCAAAGTTCACATCATACCTGTGACAGAATGCCTGCCAGTCCAGGCGATGCTCCTGCGTTCCATACTGTTCGACAACATAGGCGGCGGCGACCGTGCCCATTTGGCAACAGGTCTCCCAATCCATCTCCAGAGAACGCCCCTTGAGCACTCCGGCGCGAAAGGCGTCGCCGGCCCCGGTGGGATCGAGAACCTCCTTGACGGGTATGGCCGGGATCAGGATCTTCTCGCCCTTGCGGTTCAGAATCACTCCCTGCGGACCTTGAGTCGTGATGACTATCTCCACGTTCCGGTACAGGTCCTCCATCCTCCAGCCTGCGATCTGGAGGAATTGTGAGAGCTCGTATTCATTGGAAATGAAACAGATCGCCCCCCTCACAGCTTCTCGGATTTCTTCACCATTCCAGGTGTTGAGGCTCTGGCCGGGATCGAAGAAGAATGGGACACCCGTTTCCCGTGCTTTCACAGCAAAACCGAGCATATCCGTCTTGTTTCCCGGACCGATGAGAATCTGGGTGGGGTCCGCTGAATCGTTGAGGGGCGGGAGCTCAGCCTCATACGCCATGGCGCCGGGGTTGAAAGCCGTGATCTGGTTGTCGTCCAGATCGGTGGTGATGTATGCACCGGCCGTGAGGACCCCGGGTATCTGTTTGACCCAGCGATCCGAAAGGCTGTTGGAAATCAGCCAGTCGCGGTAGCGACTGAAATCGTCCCCGGCCGTGGCGACTATGAACGGATACTCGCCGAGTCGGCACAAAGTGTAGGCGATGTTTCCGGCAGTGCCGCCGAATTTTTCCACAAGTCCATTGATGTTGAAACAGACGTTGAGCACATGGATCTTATGAGGTAGAATATGATCTGCAAAACGCCCGGGGAAATTCATGATGCGGTCATAGGCCAGTGACCCGGAAATGAATGTTCGCATGCCGATGTCTCCTTCGATGATTTTGAACTCATATCCCTGAGAAAGCCGAAGCCCTATCCCCGGGCATCGGGCAATATAGGCAATGTGGAATAAACCCTAACATCGTCTTAAGATTCGTTGTGATTATCCCGAATATCCCCTCACTGACGGTTGAATTCTGATCGGGTTTAACGCCCGATACCGGGCGAGCAAAAATCTCTATAATACAATCAGTGTGGCGTAAAGCTAATTCCGAATGCGGGATCCTGCCACCCCGGCAGATCCGGCAGCATGGTGTCATGAACTCCAACATGATCAGAGGGTGCTGGTGATGAAACGCAATGTAGGCCGCAGTTTTCGTAGGAGTGTGAGTTTCGGGCTTTGCTTCACTCTGGTCCTTGGGACATCCTTGGCGTGGAGCGGCCCTTTGAGGCTCAAAATGACCGACGGAACAGCCGTGGAGGTTCCCTATTACTGGGAGGAAAATGCGGAGTTCAAATTCGAGATCCCCGGCGGGGTTGCAGGGGTGCCCAAGGTGCAGGTTGCGGCTGTGCAGGAAGTCGTTGTGGACCGGGAATTCGATCTCCAGGTCCTGGCGGACTCTGGTGAGGCAGAGGCCAAGTCAGAGCAGATGAAGATGCTTCGGGAGCTGATTGCTGCCACAGCCACGGGGACTGCCATGTCCGAAAAGCTGACTCCCGAAGAGAGCCTCGAGCTTCTGAAGGCAGGGCGGGGCATGGACGGGGACGTCCGCACTCGGGAAAAGGTTCACGGAGCTTTGTATGAAGTCCATGCAGACTTCTCAGAGCTTGTGAGGATTCCGGGAACAGGACTCCTGATCGAGATGAGAAAAGTCGTGACCAGCCGGAACGACCTGCGACAGAATGGCTTCACGCTCAACCTGTACGACGGGGAGGGCAGAGTCATCCAGAGGCAGTCTTGTCAGGTGAATGAACTGGATATGGATCGCAAAGCCATGAAGCAGCTGGGGCTGCGGGGGAGAGTTTTCACCCTGATGGCCTCAGTGCGCCCCGATGAGCGGGTCAAACGTTACGAAATCACCGTCGATCGCCGCTGATTCTCCGGAGGGCAACACTAAGCCTTGGGTTTTGGCGTTCTATCCTCAGGAAGCTCCCTTATCGTCTCTCCGCGGGCACACTCCATGGTGCTGGTCCGTGCCGCTTGTCCGCTCAGGATGGATTGGGTGAGCCCGGCTTCAAAAAGACCACAGTCGCCCCCCATCCCCCTCGTGAGTCATCCGCCTGCCTGAAGGAGGCCACGAGGGGATGGCGTTCCAGGATCGCCTGGACTCGACGTCTCAATTGTCCCGTTCCTTTGCCGTGGATGATCCGTACTTCCTCGAATCCCTTTTCGAGGGCGGCAGCCAAATAGTCCTCGAGGAGCTCCTTGATCTCACCGGGCCTGAAGGTATGCAGGTCCAGTGAGTCCTCGATGGGCACTCTCACAGGGTCTTCCGGGAATTCCTCGTTGTCAAATCCCTCTTCTTTGCCATCTGTTCTGTTGGAGCCTCTCATGATTGCATCCTTATGGGGTTCCCTTCCGATTCGGGTTGCCTTCCGACCTCGGAACGCGAGGTCCCGCAGCCACTTGATTTCCCGCTGTGAAGCCTGCAGCGCTGCTCATGATCCCTCAAGCCTCTCCAGGATCGTCCGCGCACAGATCTCGGCTCCATCCGTCCTGATTGTCGGGGGGCGGGCGGAGGCGCGCCGGATCTCCAGGATCGCCTGCACCCAGTTGCCGGAACACAGGTCATCAGGGGATATGAACGCAACGGGAAGGTGCTCTCGCATGGTATCCACCAGGATGCGGTATTCGGGAAAGACTCCCCGATCCGTGTAGATCATCGGAGTACCGTGCGCCAGGCAATCGGAGACAATCCCATAACCGGGTTTGGTGATCACGGCGTCCACTGCCGCGATCGCGTCTGCATACGAAAGGTCCAATCCATCGAGACAGATTCCGTTGGAGAGATTGTATTGGAGAGGGTGTTTGAAGAGAAACAGGGCTTCCGGAATGGTTTCAAGTGCTCTCAGTGCAGATCCACTCAAGTCCAGATCTGCAAAAGCGATCAGGTAGGCGGGCTGTTGCGGGTGGATGCCGACCAGCCTGCGAGTCTCCAAGGGGCGGCGTCCGGCGCGGCGGGCAACCAGGGGAACATCCATGCGCCGGGGGCAGGCAGAGCAGTCCCCATGCATGGGAAGTTGAAGCAGAAGGTCGCAATGGCCATAGCATTGGCAAATCCATTCCATGACCTTCCGCCATTTCGGGTCGTGCTCGACATACGCCGAATAGATCCAGTCCCAGGTAAAGTTCCCGATCCCCAGGGAGGGAATGCCGCAACGGTCGGCTGCAAGAAAGGCCATGAAGGGGATATCGGCCACCACGAGATCACAGGACTGGGCTTTCAGGAATTGGGTTTCCTCTGCCAGCAGTTCTTCGGCCCGGGCTTGCAGGTTGATGAGCTGTGACAGAGTGGAGGCGAGGTCGAATCGGATGCTGTCCAGCTGCACCAGGCCGATATCGAGGCGCCTCCTGCGATACGGAAGTGAATGTCCGATGTTCTGGGCCACCAGGAACTCGGGGATTTCGGAGACGATGGTGACCTCCACACCTGAATTCATGCGCAGCAGGCTTCGGATGACTTCAAGGGACCTCACGGCGTGCCCATAGCCATGGGGAGTGATATAGTAGGCCACTTTTCGGGTTCGGACGCTCATCCTGATCCTTGATTGCAGTCGTCTGCATCAGTCTTCACTTGTTCTCTCCGTTTAGTCGGAATAACCCAGGAGTTCAAGGTTTGCGCTGCACATCGACATCGATGTGTGATATTTCCCTCCAAGGGCTCAACAGGGCCTTCTGCAAATTCGTGTGTGAAAGCGGTACATTCATGAGAGAGCTCATTTTCGGCAGCATCCGTTTTCATAGGTCGCCGTAAGGTCGCATAAAGATAAAAGCGCCATGCGGCCCATTCCATAGTGAGGAGCGGACATCAGATGCCCAGATTGCGTCCCAGCTGGCATGAGTACTTCATGCTCATCGCCAAGATCGTCAGCAGCCGGTCCACCTGCAACTCGCGTCCGACCGGAGCGGTCATTGTCAAAAGCAACCACATCCTTGCGACGGGCTACAATGGAGCCATGCCCGGGGCCGCTCACTGCATCGACCAGCCCGACGCTGACGGGAATCCCTATTGTTTCCGAAGGTTGAGCGGTGTGCCCGACATCGACAAATACAACTTCTGCAAGGCCTCCCATGCCGAAGCCAACGCCATCGCCCAGGCGGCCCGTTGCGGCACCAGCATCGAGGGTGCGACGCTGTACACCACCCTGGCACCCTGTTACGTATGTCTCAAGCTCGTGGCAACGGCTCGAATTCGAGCGGTCTACTACGAGCACATCTACGAATCCATGGCTCCCGAAAGGGACCGGTTCTGGAAGGAAGCGGTCCGAGAGTCCGGGATCCAGGTGTTCGAACGGTTGATCATCTCCCCGACCACCTACGAATATATCCTCTCGGATATCACGAATATCACATCGCGTCGAAGGACCCAGGCAACCGACTTCCTGCCGACATCGGGAGGCGAGCGACTGCCCACGGATGAAATGCACTGAAGATTGCGGCAGATGAAGGTGGCCTCCAGGGATTGCACAGTCTTCTTCGATCTTGGCAACACGCTCCTGCGGCCGGCAGGTCCGTCAGCACGCAGGGTGCTCGGGGGGCGGCTGAACCTTTCCGAAAAGGAAGTCAAACTGGCGGGGCGACTGATCATGACCCGGCCGCATCGGAATCCCGAAGCCATGGCGGCTGAATTGTCGCACATCCTGCCTGCCAAAGACCCGCGCTATATCCAGGAGGCAGTATGCGCGGTCTGGCTCGAGCAGATGGATCGGGTGGCTCTTCACCCGGATGCCCTGGAGCTGCTGGATAGGCTCAGGGGTATGTCCTGCCGCCTGGGTCTCCTCTCGAACCTGTGGGAACCCGTCTTCCAAGCGATTCAGGCCAGGACACCGGGGTTCCTGACCCGTTTTGACCATCTTGTTTTGAGCTGCCGTCTTGGTGTGAAGAAACCGTCCCCCGCAATCTTCGAGGCGGCCGTCGATGCTTGCGGCATGCCTCCTCACCGCTGCTGCATGGTGGGAGACAGCTATGAGCTGGACTTGGAGCCCGCCATGAAAGCAGGAATGCACGCTGTCTGGGTCTTGAGTCGTCCGGAGGCCGAGAGGGAGCTGCTCGCCAAAGTCCTGAGGGGTGAAAAGCCTCCTCCGGACTCCGCTGTCGCAGAGCTCCTGGATCTGCTGCGATTCTTGATGGTCAAGCTTTGTTGAGCAGAGGAGACATTAATTCGATGGAGATCCTGAAGTCGTTCTTCCTGGTGGTATTAGGTCTTTCCGCGCTCACTCATGCTTTCTTCTGGTATGAGTCGGCTAACGGGCCTCATCGTGAATACCTCGAAAAGCTTTCCCGGGGGCGGGTCTTATGGTGGATCCTCAGGGGCGTGGCGTACGGTTTCGGCTCCCTTGTTCTGGTTTCACTCCTGTTCCCTCTCGGTCTGTTTCGTGCCTTTCGTGTCTCGGCGTCCTCCGAGGAGAGTGCACTGCCTCCGGTGATTCTGGTACATGGTCTTTATCATAATGCCAGCGGTTGGGCTTTCTACCGCTATTGGCTCAGGCACTCGGGATTTTCCAGGGCTTACGCTTTCAGCTACTCGAGTTTTGGCACTTCATTTGGGGAGATTTTGACCCGTTTTGAAGGGTTTGTTCGGGAGGTGGAGGCACAAAATCCGGGCCGGCCCCCCGTCATGGTTGGGCACAGCCTCGGCGGCCTCATCTGTCGAGCCTTTGCCGATGCTCCTGAAAACGTCGGGAGAATCGACGCCGTGGTCACGCTGGGGACCCCCCATCGCGGATCCAAGCTCGCTGCCCTCAGTTTGGGGAGCTTGGGGCAGAGCCTTCGCTTTGATGGATCTTTAGTCAAGGAGCTGGAAAGCAACTGGGCTCCGGAGGGCAGTCATCGGCTGGCCATCTTTTCGCCCATGGATACCATGGTTCTGCCTTTTGAGGCTCTGAAGGCCAGGGATCCCGCCTGGAAAAATGTGGAGGCGGCGCCGGTAGGTCATATCCGCATGCTGTTTCACCGGCCGACGGCTCAAAGAGCCATCGAGTTCTTGCAGAACGCCACCCAATGATGCCTCATATTACAGGCTTGAACCGGCTCCGGCCGGGTCGCGGCAAAAATCATGCGGCGGGGCGGAAGTAAATGATCCCCCGTTCAATCAGGAAGCGAATGACTGCATCCACTGAATCATCGAGAGAAAGAGAGGTGGTATCGATCACCAGGTCGGGGTTTTCCGGCTCCTCGTAGGGTGCTGAAATCCCTGTCATATTAAGGATTTCACCTCGTCTGGCCTTCTTGTAAAGCCCCTTGGGGTCGCGCTCTTCGCACACATCGAGCGAGCACCGTACGTAGCATTCGTAGTACGGCCAGTTGCTCATGAGGTTCCTCACGAATGCGCGGCTTTCGCGGAAGGGAGCGATGAAAGCGGCAAAAACGAGCAGCCCTGCATCCACCATCAGCTTGGAGACTTCGGCGATGCGACGGATGTTTTCCTTGCGGTCCTCGGCGCTCAACCCCAGGTCTGCGTTCAATCCGGTCCGAATATTGTCCCCGTCCAGCACGTAGCTTCGAATCCCGTAGCGATAGAGACGGGCTTCCACTGCATGAGCCAGGGTGGATTTTCCGCTCCCGGAGAGCCCGGTGAACCAAATGAGGCCGCTTCTGTGACCGTTGAGCACATGACGGTCGGAGCATTTGATGAGGGACTCGAAGGGGAAGATGTTCTCAGCCTTATGGAGCTCGTTCATCGTCTCGCTTTCATGAATCGTGTGTGGGAACCACCACGTAATAGAAGACTCCGGATGATCGGACACTCCCCTGATGAGGTCGAGATCCGTTCCAAATCTCCATGCCTGTTCGATTCCGGCCAATCACTCTGTAACAAATGGGAGCACGTACTTGAGATGACTGATGCATCCGCTTGCGCAGTCGGATGACCCAAACCCTGGAAACAGGATCTCTCCCTGGGTGGCCCGGTTCCAGGAGCATTCCTCCTCTCGGGACCTGTGCACCGCCAACACACGCACCCCTGGGTTCGAAAGCAGATAATCGATGTGCCACCGAATGCGTTTGACTGCCGAAAGGTGACGCCGGATTCGGTGCTCCAAATTTCTTCTGGCACTCCCAGTATAAATATAAACGCCCGCCGGGAGTTCCAAAACCCCCAGGGAGCCCACTCGAAGCTTCAGGGTTTCTCCCACCCTGATCCACAGTTGGTAGCTCAGATACTTCATCTCCCGGAGAATTTCAACGATCGTGGCCATTGAGCCCCATCAAACCGGGTGCCATGGGCGAAGCCGAGCTTGCCCATGTGACCGGTCTCCCGGCTATGGGCAAGCTTCGCCACACCCGGGGCACTCCCTGCTAAAAAAATCGTCCCCCCCGTCCTCCCGTCAAAGCTGAATGCGCAGAAGGTCGTCCCTGGGGCTGATACGCTCGATCTTCACACGGACCATCTCTCCCCGCCGAAGGGCGTTCTTCTCGGGAAGCGGCACATTGGCTTCCATGAGAAAGTCGGGGAGCAGCACGTGAGCAAACCGGTCGTTCTGGTCCAGCACCACGGCGTTCAAGGTGTGCAGGTCCTCCTGCTCCATGTATTTCAGAATCCAGTAACGGGTCCATTTTCGCTGAATCAGGAAGATCTTGGACTGGACGGTGGCCACACGCGTGATCATCTGTCGCAGATCATCTTCTGAATAGGGGTTTTCCTGACCCAATAATAGATGTCGGATCTGGCGCTGCACCACCAGGTCGGTGTATCGACGAATGGGCGAAGTCACCATGGTGTAGCTCGAAAGGGCCAGACTGCAATGGGGACGGGGCTGGGTATCCATCTCGGCGCGCGCGAAAAGACGGCGCTGGCGGTAGATGTGGAAGATCTCGTGCTCGCTGGCGACCGGGTCGGTTTCAGGTTTGCACTCCGCCTGCCCCCTGTAAACAGAAGGGACGCCTCGCTCGGCCAGGTAGGATGCGGCCGCTGCATTGGCTGCGATCATCCATTCGGAGACCATGACCTGACTGGGGCTCTCCTTCTCATAACGGGACATCTGGATCATGCCGGCAGGATTCACATGGACGTGTATCTCGGGAAGGGGCAAAATGATAGCGCCACGCTCGATCCTCTGCGCTCTCACCTTGATGGCCAGGTCGTACAGGCCGGTGAGGACCGGGTCCCGGGCGAGGCGCTCGTTGACATCCTCGTAGGTCAGCTGCTCGCGGATCCTGATGACGCTCAGAACGATTTCACGCCCTTTGACGGCCCCTTCCGAATCCAGCGTCAGCAGGAAGCTCATGGCAAACCGGTCTTTTCCCGATTTGAGACTGCACCACTC
>CAZEOY010000089.1:0-9429 GCA_964513835.1 uncultured Syntrophobacteraceae bacterium | reverse complement strand
CCGCCTCCTCTCATGGCGGTAGCCTCCCCACAGGTTGACCGCAATCAGGGATTCCCATTGTCCGTGCCACCCGGAGATTTCCGGGAAGAGACGCGGAGAGGCACAGCCTGAACCACGTTGCCGGAACAACGGGCAAGACCTCGTCACCGACAAAGGGCGCCGCCACGTATCCCATTTTGGCACAGGCATTGAGGCCCGGCGTTGGAATCCTGGGATTTTGAAAAGATACCCCCCATTATGATACGTTCCAGAACGGCATGTCGCTCCCGGCCTGGAACCCGGGGATTCCCGAAGCGACACTGCTGACTCCCCATACCTCATCCACAGCTCCGGAGCGACTCGTATCTCCTTTTCTGGCCCGGAATTCCGGCAAATAATGTTCAAACGGGCGATGGCACAGCCCTTGCCCTTTCTCTCAGGGCGCGCCCTGCCCACGCTCCTCTGCATGTGCCCCCCTTGCCTGACGGGCTGATTGGTTTTACAGTGTACGTAGATCAGGCAATCTCTGGAACACGATCAAGATCATGATGAAGAACACAGGCGTGTGGAAATCCTACGCAGCTGCCCGAGCCGAAAGCCTGACATACGAGCAGTGGACCCCCAAGGCGACGAAGTACGATCTGGAATGCCGCCGCTTCAATGGAGGCGCGGAGATTCGCTGCCTCGGAATCCACAAAGGGGATGCGATCCTGGAGCTCATTGATTTGAATATATTAGACAATCAGGCAGGGAGGGTTCATGAGAGATCTGGTGATTGTATCGAACCGGGCACCCTTTGCTTTCTCCGATGCCTTCATTCAAGGCGTGCAAGAGGCGATGCGCTCGGATACCGCACCGGTTCCCCCCAAGTTCGGAGAAGGAGGACTGGTTCAGGCCATGGCCGGGCTTCTCAAAACGGAAAAATGGAATCCCATCTGGGTCGGTGCCTCGATGGGAAGCAAGGATGTCGAAGTAACGCGCGGGCATTATGAGTTTCTTTTCGACACCATTCAATCCAGGGGGTACACGGCCCAGGATTTCCTCATGATCAGCATCGACCCGGAGGGACGTCTCCATTTCCGGTTCCTTGACTACGATTTCATCATGCGGCTGGTGTTCTTCAACACCGAGCACATGGAAAGCTACTACAGCATGTTCGCCAATGGGTTCCTCTGGCCGCTCATGCATCTCACCCGCTCACCGCTGCTTTATAAAACCAAGGAGCGGATCTTCCCGCGCCCGAGCGTCGAGAAGAATGACTTTCTGCAGTACACCAGCAGCAACGTTACCTTCGCCCGTACGGTCTTCGACGAAACCCTCAAGAGCCGTGATGTGTGGGGAAATGGAGAAGAGTTCGTCGTGTGGATCCAGGATTACCACCTCATGCAGGTGGCCGATTTCTACAAGGCGCTGCTCGCGGCGCATGGCTTCTCCGATGAGGAGCGCGAAAGGATCCATGTGGGGCAGTTCATGCACACGCCCTTCTTCAACATTCATGAAATCCAGGGACTGATCAGGGAAGATAGGCGGCGCAGGATGAGGGCGCTTCGTTTCGACCCGTTTCCCGAAACCATCGAGAGTGTGCTTCAAAAGCTCACATGGGGAATGCTCGCCAATGATTTCATCGGCTTTCATCATAAAGAATACTGTGACAACTACCTGGAGGCCCTCCAGGAATGGTTTCCCCGTTATCACGTGGATATCCGGCAGCGCGGTCAGTTTTACGACGTGACGCATCCCAACGGAGTCACCACATTGGGTGTTTTCCCCATCGGGCTTGACGTAGACCGGATTCTCCACGAGGTCTCCGATGACAAGGTACTCGAATGGGCAGACGATCTGGGGAGCCTCCACGTACAGATCGCCCGGGACAGAGATCGAGGGTGCACCATCTTCGGGGGGCTGGAACGCTGCGACTACACCAAGGGACTCCTGGCGCGGCTGGAAATTTTTGGGCACACCCTCACCCTGCTTCGCAGGTCGAGACAGAAGAGGCGGGAAGCCAGGCTCTATCAGGTCACATCCCCAAGCCGGTCGGAAAATCCCGATTATCAGAATCTGGAGGCTGTGTTCAAAGACGAGATCGTTCATGTAAACCGTCAACTGGCGAGAGAGTTCGAACCCGTCAGGCATCTCCCTGAAGGGGTCCCACCCCCACAGAATTACCGATTCATGAAGGAAATCGATGTGATGCTAGTCACTCCCCTCGAAGACGGGATGAATCTGGTCGCCCTCGAGTACGTTCTGGCGCAGAAATACCGCAAGAAGAGAGGCCTGCTGGCCATCGGCCATTGCGGAGCCGCCCGTGTATTGAAAAGTGCGGGTTTCGGGCTGCCGGACGGTGTGGTCTATGTAGACCCCGTGGAGCCCGAGGATGCAGGAGAAAAGATATTCAACGCCCTCGTGCGTGGGAGTTCCATCTCTGACAGGCTGGTCTCCTATCTCGAAGATGAATGTCGCGTGGAAACCTGGGCGGAAAGCAACATCGAAGCTATTGTCCATTGCAGGCGGGACGACTGCGTCGTGTGATGGTTGGCACGCGGCGGGGAAGTCAGCTGCTTCGTGATCATCGGCTCCTCAGATCCCGGCAACCGATCCATGGGGCTGACACGGAATGCAAGCCGGGAATCGAAACGTGCGATGACACCAGGGAGCACGCGGCGATTGCATCTTTTCGCCATCGGCCGCCGGCCCACCACATGGGAGAATCCCCGGAAGACAGCTCCCGGAGAATGGGGGAGAGCGGTTCTTTGGTCAAAACCATCATGCAGAAGAACAACCTCCGGCGCTCTCTGAAACCTCTTTCCGAGGAGGAGTTGAGAGAGGAGACCACGCTGAATATGGACCCCTCTCTCGACGACACGGAACAACCGGTAGACCCCGACCGGTTGAACGACGAATTTGTTCCGGAGGAGCTGTATACTTCGGGAGTGTTGCGTCTCACACACATCACCTTCGTGATCCTGCTCATGGGGAGCATCGCCGCTGCCTGGCGCTGGACGTCTCTGGCGGATCTGCTCAACGTCTCGAATCTGGTCCACCTGGCGAACACCCTCAAGGATCACCCCGTCAGCCCGGTCATTGTTTTGGGAGCTTATGGCATCGGCGGTCTGATCGTATTCCCGCTCTCGGTGCTCATTGGGGCAACAGCTCTTGTATTCCCGCCGGTCACCGCCATGTTGTATTCCCTGACAGGAAGCCTTTTCAACGGAGTCATTCTTTACGGGATCGGTCACTTCATCGGACGCCGCGGCGCCCGGCGCATCGCCGGAAAACGGCTGAATCGCATCAGCAGGATACTTTCCAAGCGCGGCATTCTCGCCGTCTTCATGGTTCGCATTCTCCCTGTGGCGCCCTATTCCATCGTCAACGTGGTGGCCGGCGCCTCCCACATCAGATTCCGGGACTATTGCATTGGAACCGCTGCGGGGATCACCCCCGGAATCGTCCTCCTTTCGTTCTTCGCCGTTCAGGTCAGAGCCATCCTCGAGGATCCCAGGCTGATAAGCTGGCTGGTCGTGCTGGCGTTGATGATCATGGGAACAGGTTTGATCGTGGGGCTTCAGAGATTCGTGAAGAAACGCCTTGAAAAGAAGGGGCCCGTTTGACGCCCTCGGGACCATACCACAAGTCTCGGCCCGATGAAGCAAGCTGTTTCATATCGACTTGAGCGAAGTGGAGGAATGGACTTTGGGCGTAAGTCCTGAATTCCACCTGAATGTGAGGTGGCTTCCCGGAGCCGGCATCGTCTCCGGAAGTCCGGTTTTCGAGCCCGATGCATCACCTCGAATCAGAGCCTTGATCGATCACTACCGGAACCGATGCAGCGCGCTGGTTTCGGTCAATCTGGGAAGCGTCGAATGGGCTCAGACATCCCGGGATCGCAGCGGCGAAGAGCGGGCAGTCTACCTGGCAACCCTGGGGTTTGGGGGCGGGTGGGAGGAGATTCGGCTCCTGCGCTGCATGAAATGGGACGTCCAGCATCGACTCAAGAGGGGAGCCTCTCTGGATTGGGCCATCGCCGAGACCCTGCAGTACCGCCGGTACGCCGCAGACCGACTGAAGGCCTTCACCGCCCTGGGAATTCCCCTGCCACCCTATGTGGAAATCGAGCTTCATGAGGATATCCAGCATCTAGGGACGATTCCCGTCTTTTTCATGGATCGCCCGTATGTCCCGGGAATCGTGAGCGAGAAGATTCCTCCTGGTTTGTATGCTCAGCCGGAGTTTGCGGTCCACCTGGCACGTCTCCTGGGCATGTCGGCTGCCGTGAGCCTGGTCATGGGGCGGGCATGCCCTCGATCGGGCCACATTTTCTTCGATGACGGAGATGAGGTGATCCAGTTTGACGATCAAGGCCTCCCCAAGCGACTGGTCCTGGCTGAAACGACCGGCTCCTTCATGGATTTTACGACCCCCTTGACGTCCAATCTCGGCCATTGCCTCTCCCACCTGGCAAGACATCTCAAGCTGGCCAGACGCGGGGGCGCGGATCAACGGGAACTGAATTCAGCGGTCGAAGCCTTCACAGAGGCCCTGGTGCTCGAGATGCAAAGGATGCAGAACCTCCTCCAGGCAAATCCCCTGGCTCTGAAGCTCCTCTATTCAGATCGATCCGGAGAACCCGGCGGCATCCTGCATCGATGGGAGCGGATTCTCGATCGTCTCGAATCCGCGAACCTTGGGGAAATGCGGAAGGTCGTCGCAGAAGAGCCTAAAGTCGATAGATTGTGATGGGCGTCAAGACCCGAGCAAAATTTAAGTGATCTGAAGAAAACAACTGATACTTGCACTCCCAGACCGCGTGAAATAGACTTCAATACTTATCCATCGAAAGCTTCCCCTCTGTAGATTTTGAGCGGTTCACAGTTCGGTAAGCTTTCATATAATCCCGGAAATGCCAAACTCCACAAGGCCCCCGGCAGAGCCTGGGGTTTACCCGGATCTATCACTATCAGATGGAGTATGTGTGAGAAAGAAGGCACTCTGGCCCGCTATAGTGGCGTTCCTCTCATTCAGCTTGATACACTGCGAGGCACCCAGCGCTCAGGGAGTTACGGACGCCATTCAGACCCACATTAGACACGCGGATTCATACTACTCGCTGGGTTTGGAAGACAAGGGCAATGTGGAGGCATTTCGCCAGGGTTTCGACCACCTGCGGAAGGCAGACGGCCTGTTGGACTCCGCATCGCTCTCCTCGGACCAGCTGCAGGCTCTGAAACAACAGATCGAGGCCCTCGGAGTGGACCTGGAAAATCAGATCCGTGTCCACGAAACGACTTTCTATGCGGTGTTCCCCCTTGTAAGACTCCTCACCCCTTCCACTTTCTCGCAAGCCCAAGGGGCCGGCACGTATGAGCTGATCCGGGATCCCCGTCAGCAGGCCGTGAATCTCGCCGGCCATAACCTTCGCGATGAAGTTATGGCCAGATGGCCCGCACTTCCGCAAATGCATGTGGTCTTCACCAGCATTCCCAACGATGACGTTCTGGAGAACAAACTGGCATTCATCTTCAATTCATCCCCCAGATTCTTTGTTCACAACTACCGTGAGGTGTCTCAAGCACTGCTGCCGCATCAACTGACCGCCTTCAACGCGGGAGTGATTACACCGGAAATGAAGACCGGGCTTTGCAAGGCCTTCAACATTTCGGATTTGCTGGTTATCACGATACACATGACAAATCAGGTGGATGGGAACTATTTCTATCTTTTGGAAGGCCGCTTGTTCAGCCTCGCTCGTAATGGGCCAACCCATACCTTCACGCAGCAGGGGATGATCAGGGATCGCCGGGAGCAGCAAGGACCCATCATCATCACGAATCTCCTCCTCATGGCGCTCGCCTTGATGACATACCCTATTCTCCTGAAGCATGGATCCTCAGCCATGCCATCATGGCCCGTTATGCTGATGACTGCGATAGCGGGCTTTGCTCTGGGCCGGCTTATCCCCTTGCTGCTGGTCCCAATGATCACCCCCATAGCCCCGGCGCCGACCGAGCCTGCGATACTGTCCTGGTGGTGGCCCTGCCTGTTCGGTCTGGTGCTCTTCATAGGGCCGGCCATAGTCTGCAGGCTTGCCTCGATCCGTATCAGCGCCCTGGCCTCCACTATCGACATGCAGGGAAGAGGCGAGGCTTTCCGGGTTGCTGTAGCTCTCGGCGTCTGTGCGTATCTGTCAGGACTGCTCCTGCTTTATCTTCAGGATGATGCACCGATGATCATCCTGCCCCTAGCGCTGTGCGGCAGCCTCATTCTCTATCTTCTGGGCAGATGCTTCAACACTGTTCGCCCGCCTGACCATCCCTGGCCGCTGGTTGCATTCGCCATCATCGCTACCGCCGCCCTGGGGCCCACAGTTCTCCATCTGCAAGCAGCCTTTGTGTGGAGCACCGCTTTCATCACCTCTGTGGCCGCCGCATTTTGCATCCGCAATGCTGAGCGAAAACCCCGAGCCTCCGTTTGCACCAGTCCAGACATTGCCGGGACCCCGTTACCCGCCGACGTCAGTGAACTCGCCAAGCTTTCGGGGTCGCCTCCCTATCAGGCCTTTGAATCTTATCGACAGGCCATGGAGCTGGCTGCGCCTTTCCTGCAGGGCAAAACCGCATGGCTTCAGCTCACTGGCCCCAACGGAGCCGGAAAAACAGCCACCGCCGATGCACTGATCGCCGAGATCACAGCCACGTCCAGAAAAGCGGGTAAGGAGCCCGAGCCCAAGCTGCACAAGGGCGAGTGTACACAAGCGACGGGGGTCCCCATACCGTATGCTCCATTTCAGAAGCTGCTGGTCAGCTATTTCGGCATCAACCTGGCCGCCCCTTCCGAGCCCCAACTGCAGCAGATCGACGCAGCGTTGGGGAGCCTCCTTGAATCGGTCTTTCCTTTCTCCAGCGTCCTCTTCCCCGCCATGACGCCACACGCCAATTCGGCCAGGGATCGTGAAGACATCTTTGAATCGGTCGCCTGCATTTTTGAGAAGGCCGCCGAAAAAACTCCCATCATTCTGTTCATTGAGGATCTGCACTCGATCGATGTACCTTCCGGAGCGCTTCTCCTTTATCTTCTGAACCGTTTCCAGCCTGGAGAGGAGCTTCCCATTCTCTTTCTTCTAACCACTGGGAATACCGGCTGGATGGGATCGGATGCCGCTCATGCCGCCAAAGCAATGCAGTGCTTCACCGTGGAAATCAGACCGCCCGACAGGGAACAACGCGCTCAAATCCTTTCCACAGGCCTTGGTTTAGACTGTGACGTTGCTGTGGCTATTGTCCGTCGAGTGGGCAACGTCCCCGTAAAAGGGGGCGAGTTATTCATGTTGTTCCGATATGTGACAGATCTGACGGAAAAGGGTTACTTCCGGAAATCAGGGGATCGCTTTGTCTGGTCTGAGGTTTACAAGGGCGACGACAAGCTCCCCACTCCCGATACCATAGCGACCATGCTGGCGGACTGCTGGCAAAAGAATCCCGCCTATCGAGACACTCTGGAATGTGCTGCCTGTCAGGGGCCCGAGTTCAGCGCCAGTGTTCTGTCGAGAAGTCTTGGAACTGAGCACTTCAAGCTCCTGCGGCAGCTGCGCGAAATCGAAGAAACGACTGGGCTCATTCGGGATATTATTTCAAAAGATGACCGTTGCGAGTTCTGCTCGCGGCTCGTGTTTGATGCCATTCGAGGAAGCTTCGGAAATGTCGCACTGGGTCCGCGAGCCACGGACGTGCCTAAAGTCGTCCGGGAATACCACGCCCGGACAGCTGCAGCAATGGAAGCGACCTTCTCCCGCTCATCCAGTAGAATGTTTGAAATCGCTAACCTCTATTATGCCGCAGGCGCGAGGCACGCCCGTGAGGCCGTCGAGAGCTGCATGAAAGCTGCCCGGGCGGCTAGGAACATGCTGGCATTCGGTGATGCCGTGCAATATGTTCAGAAGGCCAGGGAATACAGCGATGCTCTGGGGCAACCCCTGCCCATGGAAGAGGAAGAGATGCTTCTCATCCATTGTCATCAAGCCCATGTCGTGGGGGGGGCTTCTCTGAGAGTCCAGGCGGCCAACTATGTCCAGTCCTATTTGGAGAAGCATGCCGATCCTTCCGAGGAGGTGCTGGGGGCTGCGGCTCGCACGCTGTATGAGGCGGCGAAAGACGATCGGGGTCTGTTTGAAAAAGCCGTGGAAGTGGGCAGATGGATGGTTCAGAGAGGGCGGTCTACCATCGAGAAATCAGAGGGGCTGCATTTCATTGGGATCTCGCTGCCGCCTGAGCAGGCATCAGAGCGGGAGAGATATCTGCGGGAAGCCTATGAAATTCTGAAGACTTCCCCCCGGGATGACCTCGCCGCCCAGGCGCTTTTGGCCAGAGTGGCGAATTCCCTCGCGGAACAGCTCAGCGATCTAGTGAGCAGGCAAGGTCGCCCAGAGATCGCAACGGCCACGAGAGACGAGATCAGAAACTTGTTTCTGCTGAGCCTGGAGATCAAATCCCGCCCTGAATTGCTTGACAGGCCCGGCCAGGCCCGCACTCATGGAGGGCTGGGAAGGATGTACCTGAAGCTCGAGCCAAGGGATCTTCCGTCAGCCAGAGAACATTTTATAAGCGACCTGGAACTTTCCAGGGATCTTAAAGACATGAGCGGACAATGCCAGGTGCTCAGCCATCTTGGGGAGTGTGATCTCGAGGAGGAGAAGTTCCTCGATGCTCTCGAACACTATCAGCAATCGTTGCAACTGGCGAGTTCCGACCGGGAGAGGCTCTTTGCGCTTGCGGGAATCCTCGCCTCGGCCGTCAAGCTCGCTGATCAGGAGGGACTGCAGACTGCGGGCCTGCAAATTCTTGAGCTCGCGAAGCATCATCAGCCCATTCGCGAGGGGCTTGTCGAGAAGATTCATTCAACCCTCGCGAACTGCAGCCTGTGCGCAGGCGAGCCGTGGCGCGAAGAACTGCTGGAGATGATAAACAATTCAGCTCAGCCTGGTGCCCATTGAAGAGGGAGGCTCCGGATCACCGTTGGATGAAAGCAAGTGTTCAGATGCCCATTGAATCCAGCAGCGAGGGGCCGGAAAAGGGGCACATCATGAAAGCGAGCCATAACCGTTCGTCAGACGCTGGGCTCAGTTCCCTTGATGCAACAAGGACGGTGAAAGCAATTGATGATCGGCTGCAGGAGCTTGCCCAAACCCTCCTCCCGGAATTGCCGATTATGTCGACGGAGCCACGGGAATCCCGTCCTCGACCAAGACTCATTGATCTCGAAATACTGCTCGGGGAAACGGTTGTCACGCTGAGTCGGCTTCAGGACTCAAGCACCATTCTCGCCGACATCTGCCGGCTGCTGTTGAGGCGGGGTGACAACGGGTCCCTCAAGTTAGCCCATGGCCTGGCACTCAAGATGGAAGGCCTCGCTCGCCAGCAGCAGAGACTGGAACAATCTTTCCGCCTCTTTAGGGGCGTC
>CAZEOY010000088.1:0-9469 GCA_964513835.1 uncultured Syntrophobacteraceae bacterium | reverse complement strand
CCGGTATGTTGGCGTCATCGGCACCCCTGCCACCATCAACAGCAATGCCTACGCACGCGCCATTCACCGCTATGATCCCTCGATTCGTATTTTCTCCCAGGCCTGTGCCCTCTTTGTGCCGCTGGTGGAGGAGGGCTGGCTGGATCACCCCGTCACTCGGCTCACGGCCCAGGAGTACGTGAAGCCCGTCCTCTGCCACCGGATCGATACGCTGGTGCTCGGATGCACGCATTACCCGCTCCTCAAACCGCTTCTCCAGAGCGTGGTGGGTGATACCGTGCAGTTGGTGGATTCGGCGGAAGCCATGGCCGACCGGACGGCCGAGGTCCTCGATCAGCGGGGGCTGGCCAATCCGAGCCGGGAGCGCCCGGAGTATGTTTTCTTCGTAACGGACGTGCCACTTCGTTTCCAGACCATAGGCGAGCGTTTTCTGGGGAGAACGCTTTCGAATGTGCGGGTCGTCAAATGGTGAGGGTGGGGGATGAACGGGGGCTTGACAAATCATTCACAATCTAGAATGGTCACTTTAAATGGTTGTGGAATAGAAGGCTGGAGGCAGCGGGATTCAAGCCGGCGGCGGCTGGGGAGTGATGCGGGATGAGGGAATTCGAGATCGAGGAACTTGCGGCGTTCGACGGGAAGGACGGTCGGCCCGTGTACATCGCACATGATGGGAAAATCTATGATGTTTCGGAGAGCAAGCTGTGGAAAGGTGGAGTCCACATGCGACGCCATCATGCGGGTGGAGACCTCACCACCGATATACAGGCAGCGCCTCATGGAGCCGAAATGCTGGACCGTTACCCGCAGGTGGGAGTGATCGGGTCGCGTGATGGCTCGAAAGCCAAGACGCCCGAGTTCCTCGATCGGCTCTTCAAGCGCTTTCCCATGCTGCGAAGACATCCGCATCCGATGACCGTCCACTTTCCCATCGTTTTCATGCTGTTCACGACAATCTTCAACCTGCTGTACCTGGTCACAGGGCACCAGCCGTTCGAGACGACGGCTGTTCATTGCCTCGGCGCGGGTCTCCTGTTCCTTCCGATCGTCATCCTCACCGGGCTCCTCACCTGGTGGCTCAACTACATGGCAAGAGCCATGAAACCTATTCATATCAAAATATGTGTATCCCTGGTGCTCTTCGTTGTCAGTCTGATCACGTTCACGTGGCGGATGGCGCGGCCAGATGTGATGGACGATCTGGCGGGGTCTGGACTGGTCTACTTGTTTCTGGTCATTTCACTTGCACCACTGGTCATCGTGATCGGCTGGTTTGGGGCCCAGCTCACTTTCCCCTTTGAGAAGGAGTAGAGGGAGACGCCGAGAGTGTGCAAAACACGGTAGCCCATGTGCAGAAATGGTGCACGACCCTGCTCTATCGAAAGGAAAGGTGCTGGTTTCTGTTGGGAACAGCAGTACGGTCATGTTGGCATAAGTATTGCTCATCACTGCAGGTGAAAGATCCAGGCGATTGTTACCGCGGTCAGTCGGTAACAGATCAACCCCCCTTGGAGCGTTTGACATTGACCGGGGGGAATCGTTGGGAAGGGAACCCCTAGCGATGCCGGAGTCCACAGGTGAGGACGAACGAGCGATGAAGTATCAATGCATCAAATGCCTGGTGACCTGGGGAGATGGCAACCCCGAAGAAGACGGGTATTCCCACGGCCTTTGCCTTGTTTGCGTCAAAGAGGCTCTGGCTCCTCTTTATCGCAGGCGACAGATTGAAGAGGGAAATTTCGACTGCTTTGCACGGTCGTCGGGGTACTGCGACCAGTCGGCGTGCAAGTATCGGGAGCTCTGCGTGGAGCGAATGAGGGCCGTGGGCACACTGTCCTGATGAATGACATGCGCTGGAATTGAAGACCTTCGAATCCATGTTCTGCTGTTGATATTTGGAAACGGCATCCAGCCGAGATAGTGAGCCCCCGTCGCGGCCGGATGCCGCTCCCGCAATAACGAGGCTTTTTACGGATGGCGATTTACCTGCGCCGGCTGGACTGCGTGAACCTCCTTCCCTGCTTTACCCCCTGAATCTCCCTGGATCCCCCTGCAGATTTCATAAGCGGACATTATATTATTTTGTGTAAAAACCTTTTATCCGATGCTCTTGTGAGCCGGTCGGTTCGCGAGGATACGGGAATTTCAGTGGAGAATCATGAGGGAAGGAGGGTCCTCCATGGAAACCGGTTATGAGTTCGAAATGGCGGGCGCGGCCGAGTGCGGTTGCTGCCAGGTGAGTGAGGATAAGGCTGGTGGATGGTCCTGCGAAGAGCGGAGCAAGATCTTTACGGCCAGGGAAATGGACATTCTCCAACGGATTCGGGAACATGGCGAGCGCGCAAAGGAGCTCAAGGTGCGCATTGAAAAGATGAATGGTCACACTGAAAGCCTCACGCTCAAGAAGAGTGCGCTTGACGAACTCGAACGTCTGCGGTCCGAGCGTGCTCTGCTCGAGGAAGAGCGCCTGGCCGCTGCCGAAGAACGGATGAGGCTGCTGGGGTATGCGTGAGCTGGCGCTGAGGTGACGGGAAGGCGGGTGGAGTTGCCCGCCTTTCTTTTTTGGTGCGCCGTGAGGGAGTCCGTTCAATCCCGACTCGAATTCTTGAAAAACCTTGCCAATCGATGCGATTTGTATTTTGTTGAGCCCGAACGATTCGATGCAGAGACTCCTACAAACTGAACCAAGCGAAAGGATGGTCATGACCGAAGAGAAGAATCCGGTGGTCATCATGGAAACGTCTGAAGGAACGATCAAAATCGAGCTATGGAAGGACAAGGCCCCCGGCACTGTGGCCAATTTCCTGAGATATGTCGATGACGGTTTTTACAGCGGCACCATCTTTCATAGGGTCATTGCGGATTTCATGATCCAGGGAGGTGGAATGACTCCGGACATGAAAGAGAAGAAGACTCGTGATCCCATACGCAATGAAGCCACTCCTGAACTGAAAAACATGCGCGGAACCATCGCCATGGCGCGAACCAGCTTGATTCACAGCGCAACCGCTCAGTTCTTTATCAACGTGGTGGACAATGATTTTCTGAATCAGAAGAACAAGACGCCGGCAGGATTCGGGTACGCTGTCTTCGGTCAGGTCATTGAAGGAATGGACGTAGTGGACAAGATCAGGGCTGTACAGACCGGCAATTTTGGACCGCACGGTGATGTCCCCCGGCAACCGATCGTGATCACGAGCGCGCAGCGCGCGGAATGAGAGCTTGCTCAGACTGGGGCTCAGTCGGATGCAGGCATACCTGATCGGTTCAAATCGAGGCGCAAGCACCGGACCGTTTCAGGTGCCAATTGTCCTTCGCATTGTCCAGGCATGGGAATGCAGGGCGGCATCATTACTGCTTATTTTCCGTGCGGCCCGGGTTGATGGAAATCGGCCTGGGCCGTTCTGTCGTCACGTCATCCGCTAACTCCCGGAATGACATTCCCCGCGTGGGAATGGTCCTTGCGCTGTTTCTTCTGCACAGAGTTTTTCGCCTTTTTTCTTCGGTCGTTCGCCATTGATGCGAAAGATGGCTGGATTCTCTCCAGCGGGTCGCAGTCTGTCGACATGAGCCAAGTCCCGATCATTTTGCAGCACGGATCGGCTGGGAGGCCCGTGATGCGCATAGCGATCTTGTCCGACATCCACGGAAACTATGAGGCGCTTCAGCAGGTCCTCGAGGACGTTGAGCGGTCGGCTGTGGATTGTTCAGTGTCGCTCGGCGACAACGTGGGCTACGGCCCGGATCCGCAGGGAGTGCTGGAGAGGCTGGGCGAGCTGAAGATCCCGTCGGTTTTGGGAAACCACGAGCTGGGATTGGTGGATGATTCGTTTCTTTCGTGGTTCAATCCTTCGGCGCGTCAATCCCTGGCCATCACCAGGACCCTGTTGACGCGGGAATCCATCGAGATGATGCGAGGTTTTGAGCGGAACTTGATTCGCGGCTCCGCCCTGTTCGTCCATGGCTGCCCACCCGATTCGGTCACCCGTTACTTTTTTGAAGTGTATGATTCAGAGTGGATGCGGCTCTTGAAGAGGATGGTTCAGCAGATCTGTTTTGTGGGACACACGCACGAGCTGGCGATGGTGGAATATGATGGGACGGGAGTGATACAATGTCCCTTGGCCTGCGGCACTCACCATCTGGAAGCAGAGCATCGGTACGTCATCAACGTTGGGAGCGTCGGGCAGCCCCGGGATGGGGATCGACGTGCAAAATATGTCATCTGGGACGATGAGCGGGAACTGATCGAAATCCGTTGCCTGGTCTACGATGTTGAGAAAACCGTGAGGAAGATCCTCGATCTCGGATTTCCTCAGATCAATGCCCGGCGGCTGCTCTGATGGCGTCAGTATCGTGATGAAGACTATCGGAAAGTACATCATTCAGGGACTTCTGGGGCGCGGCGGAATGAGCGTTGTCTATAAGGCGGTGCTGCCCGTGGTGGATAAGGTCGTTGCGCTCAAACTGATGAGCCCGCATCTCACACTGCTTGACCTGTGGGGAGAGGACGCCGTCCGCGCACGGTTCACGAGCGAGGCCTCCATCATGGGGTCCATTCGGCATCCTCATGTGGTGGAGATTCTCGATTTCGATGTTTCTCAGGGGCGACCCTTTTTCACCATGGAGTACCATCCCAGGAGTGTGGGTGAGCTTCTGGGAGAGGGGCTTCGGACAGAGGCTGAGTGCCGTCTCCTGCCGGTGGAGCACGCCATCCGCTACGGGTGCGAGCTCCTCATGGGATTGGGACGACTTCACAGAGCCGGTCTGGTCCACCGGGACATCAAGCCTCACAACTTGCTCCTCGACGATGAAGGACGGCTCAAGATCAGCGACCTGGGTCTCTCGAAGCTGCGTGGGGAGATTTCTGCCGGGACGCCTCCCAATCTTGTTGTAGGCTCTCCATTCTATGCAGCTCCTGAACAGGTCAGGGATGCCGATGCCGTCGATTTCAGAGCCGATCTTTATTCGGCTGGCGTGGTCATTCACCGCATGATCACGGGCCGGTTTCCTGAAGACCTGATGGACAGCCCGAGCCAGATGCATCCTGACACGGACCCGGCCTGGGATGCATTCCTCCTGAGAGCGGTGCACAAGGAACCTGAGGGAAGGTTCTCGGGGGCGGAGGAAATGCTTGCAGCCCTGAATGGGTTGAGCTTGTCCTGGAAAGACAAGAAGTCGCGGTTCTGTGAGCAGTTCAGCTCCAATGAGGAGCTTTTTGGGCATGAGTCATCGGCAAAGGGACCACGGCGTCTGAGGAAATCAGCGATGAAAGTTGCGCCTGAAAAAGCTCCCGGGATCTTCGCCTGTGACGCTCTTTGGAGACCCAAACGATTTACCGGTTCACGCCCGTTTGAGCATGTGGCACCCGGGGTCCTCTTCGACAGCAGCACCGGTCTCACATGGCAGAGCAGCGGATCCACGGATCCCATGAGCTGGCGTCATGCTCAGGGCTATGTAGAGCGCCTGAATGCAGATTCCTTTGCCGACTTTCGGACATGGCGACTTCCCACGGTGGACGAGCTGTTTTCGTGTCTCGATCCCCCTCTTTTGAATGCAGCCCGGTGCGGAGACTCGCATTTCGATCGGGCGAAAACCTGCCTCTGGACCTGTGACAAACGATCGTACGTATCCGCCTGGTATGTCGATGTGGAATTGGGGTTTGCTGGCTGGGGGGACTTTTCGGCTCTCTTCTTCGTCCGCGCCGTGAGCGGACCGCTCTGAAGGGCAACCGTCAAGCCGTCAGTAGACTGTTTCCATACTGTTCCAGGCTGAAAGACTGCCTTCCAGGTCACAACAACAGGCCACCAGGAAATCTATGAATCTCACTGACCGGCTGGCAAAAGAATGGCGGGAAGAATGAAGCGTTACCTCTACGCCAGCAGGCTTCTCACGTACGCTTCGTATTTTCGGTAGACCTCCCCAGCCAGGTCGCCCAGGGCATTCTCGATGGCTTCCGGGCGGGGGAGGGAGAGTGGCTCGGGGATTCCGAATCGCTCGAACATGATGGGGGGCAGATAAAGCTTCTGGTCGATGGACGCCATTTCGTCGGCGGTGAAATTCTCGCCAAGATACTGCTTACGCTCCAATTCGCCGGTGTCCATGCTCTTGAGGAAATTCAGGATGGTCAGCAGATCAAAGTTCTTCTGAAATTTGGTAATGTTTGTGTTGACCGCCTTGCATTCTTCCATCAGGTTGGCATAGGCCTTCCGGTAGTCCTCCATCCACTGGTGCAGCCGTTCATAGGCCTCCAAGGTGAGCTTCTTGAACTTCCCTTTGTCCGTGAAGGCCCGCACTCGAATGAAACGGGCACCGCGGTTGAATTGTCGCTCGGTGAAGGTTACCCAGACGGAGTCGGGTGGGATCTTTAGCAGGCGCACCAGTTTTTGGGTCATGTCGGGATGGGTCATGAGGTAGGCGAGGCGGCTCAGCCGAACACCCGTTCGAGACGCCAAGATCTTCACGTCGTCAGCTTGCCTTTCAATGTCTTCGATCTGCAATCCAACAATGCATCTCTCGGTAAGGTAATTCTCGATAACCTCTTCCTTTACCTGGCGCGTGAGGCTGCAGATCAAATCCTCTTCCATTCACATTCCCTTCGATTCCGAAGCTGTATTCCGGTAATTCGTCATTCTTTCAGGACCAGGAGACTCTGGAGGTCCAGAGTGACAGGTGCATGCTCCGGATTGTATACATCGTCATTCTTCAGTGCCTTGACTCGAACCGCGTTGGGTACCGTCTCGAGGAGCAGAATGGAGTGGAACAGATGATCCAGTTCGTGGCAGGGGTAGGGGATTCCACGCGCGTTGACCGTTGGGATGTGATTGTGAGTCCTCGCGGACAACCACATGGCCACTCCGTGCTTCTGTGCGAGTGAGGAGAGGGCTTCCACGAAATCGCCGGGCTTGGCGTCGAAATCCAGCCCGTCGACAATGAGAAGTGTGGGTCTAAACCCCGTCTGCTCCTTTAGATTGACAATGCTCTGGTCCAGCTTTTCGGGTGAGAACGATTTGTTAAGAAAGGCCAAAATGAATCGGTGAGGTTCAATGCGGTATTGCAGGTCAGTCAGCTCGTCGCCGGTCACTCCCGTGAAAACATGCTTGAAGAACTCATGATACCAAACCTTGACCTTATCTGGTGGGTCATCGATACAGACGTGGAGCACCGTGGCCCCTTTAAGGATCTGCTCGAGTGCGATATGAGTCAGACATCCGGTCTTTCCAACGCCGGTCCGGGCCATGAGGGCTCCGAGCTTGCCCGGCGGGAGCGGCGCGCCGAGGGTGCGCTGGATCATCTCGAGCTTTGAGAGATTTTCAGGTGAGACATCATTATCCATCTAGTATTCTCCTTAAAAAAGGCATCCTGATTGGCTTCGCAACGGAAGGACGCTCTCATATTTCAATATACACGAAGACGAAAGACATGAAAAACGTAATGAGGCTACTGTCATTACTTCTTTGAAGTCTTCGGTTCTTCCCTCTGCTTCTTGATCACTTCTTCGGCGATACCCCGTGGCACCGGGTTGTATCGCGAGAACTCCATGGTGAACTCTGCTTTTCCCTGAGTCGATGACCTGAGGACCGTGGAATAGCCGAACATCTCTGCGAGAGGAACCTCGGACTCCACAACCGAAAAGGCTCCGTCCTCCGACGTGCTGATGATGATTCCCCGTCTCTGATTCAAGGTCCCCAGGACGGCTCCCTGGAATTCAGATGGCGTCTCGACCGCAACCCTCATGAGCGGCTCGAGCAATATGGGGTCGGCCTTCTCATAGGCCTCCCGAAAGGCGCCGATGGCGGCCTGTTGGAATGCCATGTCGGATGAATCCACCGAGTGGGCAGCTCCGTCGTTGATCGTGACCTTGACTCCGACAATAGGAAATCCGGCCAGGGAGCCTTTTTGGAGACAGGCCTGGAACCCCTTGTCGCAGGAGGGTATGAATTCCGTGGGGATCACACCGCCGCTGATCTGGTTGACGAATTCGTACTCCCCTTCGGGATTGGGCTCAAGGAAACCGGCCACTCGCCCGTACTGTCCTGAGCCTCCCGTCTGCTTCTTGTGCGTGTAATTGAAGTCGGCCACCCTTCTGACAGTCTCACGGTAGGCCACTTTGGGCATACCGGTTTCGACCTCAGCCTGGTACTCACGCCGCATCCGCTCTACATAGACATCGAGATGAAGCTCGCCCATGCCACAGACAATGGTCTCCCCGGTTTCCTCATCCAGATAGGTCCTGAACGTCGGATCTTCCCGGGTGAAACGTGCCAAGGCTTTGCCCACATTCATTTCAGCCTTTTTGTCTTTGGGTTTCAGGGCAAGAGAGATAACCGGTGCCGGAACGTGCATGGAGGTCATGGCGTAGTTGACCTGTCCATCCGTGAATGTATCCCCCGAGGCACAATCGATGCCGAAAAGAGCCACGATGTCACCAGCTGTGGCTTGTTCGATGTCCTCCATCTCGTTGGCATGCATCCGGATCAGTCTTCCGACCTTGGACTTCTTCCCCGAACGGATGTTGATGATAGTGTCACCCTTCTTGAGCGTTCCCTGATAGACCCGGACATAGGTGAGCTGACCGTAACGGCTGACCTCCAGCTTGAAGGCCAACATCACCAAGGGTTTTCCGGGATCATTGTCCATGACCACGGGAGCCTCATCGCGATCCAGATCCAGAGCTTCACTTTGAATCTCAATAGGATTGGGAAGATATTGGCACACGGCGTCCAGGAGTGGCTGAACCCCCTTGTTCTTGTAGGCCGATCCCATGAGGACGGGCGTGAGTTGAAGAGAAAGGGTTCCGGTTCGGATGGCGTCGTGAATGAGATCTTCAGTCACAGCATCTTCCAGGATAGCCTCGGTCAGCTCATCCGAGAAGAGCGAGATGGCGTCGAGCATCTCTTCACGTTTTTGGTTTGCCAACTCAATCAATTCTTCAGGGATTGGACCATCAGTAATTTCATCTCCGTGGCTTCCCCCGAAGTGGATCGCGCGCATGGTGATGAGGTCGATGACCCCCTCGTGGTCGGATTCAAGCCCGATAGGGATCTGCAGGGCGACCGCGTTCTGATTCAGTCGCTCTCGCAGCTGACGGATGACTCTGAATGGATCAGCGCCTGTGCGGTCGCACTTGTTGATGAAGGCGATCCGCGGAACCTTGTATCGCGTCATCTGCCGATCGACGGTCACTGACTGGGATTGGACTCCACCCACTGAACAGAGGACGAGTATGGCGCCATCGAGCACTCGCAGCGCTCTTTCCACCTCAATAGTGAAGTCCACGTGGCCAGGAGTGTCGATGATGTTGATGGAATGGTCATTCCAATCACACCGCGTTGCTGCAGACTGAATCGTGATGCCACGCTCCTTTTCCAACTCCATGAAATCCATGGTAGCGCCCACTCCATCCTTGCCCTTCACGTCGTGGATGGCATGGATCCTCTGGGTGTAGAAGAGAATCCGCTCGGTGAGC
>CAZEOY010000087.1:0-9538 GCA_964513835.1 uncultured Syntrophobacteraceae bacterium | reverse complement strand
GTGCTTGATCTGCCGGTAGAACATCTGGGGGCCAACCTGAACGCCTGTCTGGAAAAGGCCGGCCATGCCCGAATGGTCCACGATCACCGAGTTCTTGAGCACCATGATGCGCTCTTCCTCTTCGGTCCGGCGGATGAGGTCGTCGAGGCTGGCCTGGATGTCTTCGCCGTCGAGGGTCCTTAGGACCTTTCGGGCGTTTCCACCCAGCTTGCTGCTTCGCTCGACCAGGTAGACGCGGTAACCCATATCGGCCAGCGTGAGGGAAGCGCTCATGCCGGCCACGCCCCCGCCCACCACCAGAACATCTTTGTTCATGGGCAGGTGTTGATCCGTCAGGGGATGAGCCCACCGGACGGCGGATACCGCCATGCGCATCAGTTCCTGCGCCTTGGAGGCGGCGTCCTGGGGCCGGTTGCCGTGCACCCAGGTGTCCTGGTCTCTCAGGTTGGCCATTTCCAGCAGGTACTTGTTGAGGCCTGCCTTGCGAAGCGTGTCCTGAAAGAGGGTTTCGTGGGTCCGGGGAGAACAGGCTCCCA
Organism: uncultured Syntrophobacteraceae bacterium; assembly: GCA_964513835.1. Lineage (GTDB taxonomy): Bacteria > Desulfobacterota > Syntrophobacteria > Syntrophobacterales > Syntrophobacteraceae > JALOOX01. The sequence continues at coordinate 9,002 of CAZEOY010000087.1, read as the reverse complement.
TGACCACGCGGTTCAGCTTCTCCTGCCGAATCGTGTCGCGGATGAGATCGAGCGACTCGCGGCTGCAGCCATGTCCCACGTTCTTGGAGACGACCACCTGGGGTAGTGAGCCCATGGATTGGACAATGCCGTCCACGTCGACAACGCCTCCGATATTGAACCCGCAATCGCAGACAAAGACCCCGATCCTCGGTTCTTCGCCGGAAACGTCCCTTTCCACGGGGAAGTCCTCTTCCCGTTCGCTCACCGCCCGAAGCGGCATGAGGTCCCCGGCTGCGCAAGCGGCTGCGGCACTCGCCTGAACCATGGTCTCGGGAATGTCCTTGGGGCTCTCGAAGAGGCCCGCCACGTAAACCCCGGGCCTCGAAGTGGCCACGGGACTGAAGGTCGCCGTCCGGGCGAAGCTGTGCTCATTGACCTCGACGCCCAGTTTTTCAGCAAGCTCCTTCACCTCCGGTGAAACCCGGAATCCCGTGGTGAGTACCACCATGTCGAACGATTCCGTCTGGAAGACTCCATCGCCGGCAACGTTGAAAGAGATGTCGAGACGGGAGCTCTCCGGGTCGGGGACCACGCTGTGGGGGCGGCTTCGGACCAGCCGGACGCCGTATTCGTTCCTGGCGCGCTCCAGGTACGTCTCGTAGTCCTTCCCGGAAGTCCTCATGTCCATGTAGAAGATGGTGGTCTCCACATCCCCGCCGAAACGCTCGCGGGTCACCATGGCCTCCTTCAGGGCGTACATGCAGCAGGCGCTGGAGCAGTAGGGAACGCAGCCGTCCTGGAGCCCACGGGATCCCACACATTGAATCCAGGCGATTTTCGAAGGGGCCTTTCCATCCGAAGGCCTGAGCAGCTCTCCCCGCGTGGGGCCCGATGCCGACAGGATGCGCTCGTATTCCAGGCTGGTGACCACATCCGGGCAGCTCCCGTAGTGATAGGTGTCGAGGACCTCGGGGTTGAAGAGGTCCGCACCCGGCGCGAGGATGATGGAGCCGACATCCAGATGGTGTGACTTCTGGCTATCCTGGGGGATGATAGCCTCGGCCGGGCAGACGCGGACCAGCTGGTCGACGTCCGTGACACGGTCCATATCGATGGAAAAGGCGTAAGGGGTAGCCTGGGGGTAGCGCATGCAGGTCGGGGCCCGATGGTCCAGACCCGGCGTGAAACGGACGGCCTCGGGGAAAGCCCGCAGACATTCGCCGCAGGCGGTGCATCGCCCCAGATCGATATATCGGGGCTCCGTCTCGAGGACGGTCTGGAATTGCCCCGCCTCCCCTTTGACTTCCCGCAAGCGGGTGAGAGGCATGAGCTCGACGTGCAGTTGCCGGCCGCTCTCGGAGAGGTGGGGGGACAGGGTGCAAAGGTCGCAGTTGTTGGTGGGAAACGTGCGGTCCAGGCTCGTCATGAGACCGCCTATGGCGTAGGCTTTGTCGATCAGCACCACGTCCCGCCCCGCTTCCGCCAGGTCCAGGGCCGCGCGTATGCCCGCCATGCCTCCGCCAACGACAAGGACTCTGTTCATCGTCTGAGATTTCTTGGTTTCGTCCATCGGCTCCCGATCTTCCCTTTGCGTTTGAAGAGGTTCGATCTCACGGTCCATGACCTTTCGCGTTGCGGTCACAGTCCGGCACAATCCAGAATCGCCGGAAGCTTGTGCTCCCAGCCGAGGGTGACGATCTTCACCCCCTGAACCTTTTGCTTGAGGGCCGCCACCGTTTCGCCCGCGATCTTCACGCACTCCATTTCGCGGTCCGGCGCCTTGCGGATCCGCTGGATCAGGTCCTCGCTGATTCCGGAGGACGGTTCGTTGGTGGCAATGTAGCGGGCGACACCCACGGATTTGAGCAGAAACACCGTGGAAATGACGGGAGCTCCAAGTCCCTTCAACTGGTCGAGCAGCGGTTCGAATCGCACCAGGTCGAACACGGGGGGAGTCACCACGAAGCGGGCTCCGGCCTGAAGCTTCTCCCGTGCTCGCCCGATCTCAGCCTCGAAGGCCTGATCGTCTGAACAGGAATTGACGGTGCAGCCCGTGATGAAGCTCGGGGTTCCCGTGAGCTCGAGGCCGGCGAGATCGGTTCCACCCTCCAGGGTGCGAATCGCCCTCAGGAGCCCCAGCTCGTCCAGGTCATTGACGGACTTGGCCTCGTGATGGTCGCAGTTGGCCATGTCTTCCCCGCAGACCACCAGCAGGTTATGAATGCCGAGAGCATGGGCTGCGAGGATGTCGCCCTGGAGCGCCAGCCGGTTCCTGTCCCGACAGTAGACATGGATGATGGCTTCGATGCCCTGTTGCTGCATGAGCACGCCGCCGGCGAAGGCACTCATCCTCATGATGCCGTTATCCATGTCCGGTACGATCACCGCATCCACGCGGCCTTTGATTCTTCGGGCGGCCCCCAGCAGCTGAGAGGTGTCCACCCCTTTGGGGGTGTTCATCTCCGCAAGGACCACGAATTCTCCTGAGGTGAGTCGTTTTTGAAAGCTCATGGGCCTCCTCTTCTCTCTGTGAAGTGCGTCGCTGTTCGGCATCAGAGCCATTGTTGCAGCCGGTCGCCGGCATGAATGAAGCCACCGACGATGAAACGTCCATCGGGATCTTCCCGCATTCCCGCGTTCCGGGGCCGAATCTTCGATCCGCGTGGTGACGTGGAACGTTCGCTGCCAGCAGCGACCGCCGGGGGCTTACACCCTGAGCCTGCCTCCCGGCCTGTTCGACGGTTCAGGGCTTCGGCTGGCCGGTCTTTCTCAACTGAATCCGGCAACAATCTGCATCCGGGGTAAACTCCATGTTGATCAGTTCGCACGTCGAGGCGGGAATGACTTTGAGGACGTCAGTCCGCGCATCGGGGTCCCGGGTGATGATCTCCAGGACCTGGTCCGTCTCCATCTCCCTCAGCACTTGAGTCATCTTCAAAAGGGCGAGAGGAGTGATGGTCTCCCTGAAATCGAGCACATAATGCGGCGTCTGTTTCAAGTCGGACTCGCTCCTTTCCTTGGGTTCCGCAGGAGAGGGAAGGCAAGCTTGGTGCCATGTTCATCCATGTGGCATATTTTTTTAATATAGAAGAGTAATTTGAAGGGTATATATTGATAACATGTCAGTTTACTTTCTTACTGATAGATAATATGTTAACAAAAAATGCTAAAGTGTTAAAAAGTACAATTTAACATCTGTTGCAAAATGAACACGGGAAAGCCCATGTTTGAAGAGGATCTGGATCGATACTGGAAAACCGTTGTGAGCACCATTCGTGACGGCATCATGATCGTCGACACGGGAGGGTCCATCGTCTCGGTCAATGCTGCCCTGGAATCCATGACCGGGTACACCCGAAACGAGCTCATCGGTCAGAAATGTTCCATTTTGAACTGCAGCATCTTCAGTGTGGCCCGTGAGCGCAGTGGCGACCACTGGTGCGTGCTGTTCAGAACGGGCTTGTTGAACATGCGCCGCTGCACCATCATGCGCAAGGATGGAACCTACGTGCAGGTGCTCAAGAATGCATCCCCCCTTCATGACAGCAGAGGCAACGTCATCGGTGCCGTGGAAACGGTGACGGACGTGACGGAGCTGGTGGAGAAGGACCGTCAGCTGGCGGCCTACCGCCGGGAGCTGAGGCTGGAGAATTCATTCCAGGGGCTCATCGGGTTTTCTTCCCAGATGCGAAAGGTCTTTGATCTCATTGAAAATGCAGCTCATTCGGACGCCCCCGTCATCATCCTGGGGGAGAGCGGCACCGGCAAGGAGCTCGTGGCCAGGGCCATCCACCAGGTGGGCGAGCGCAAGGCCGGTCCTTACGTCAAGGTGAACTGTGCCTCGCTCACCGAGTCTCTCCTGGAAAGCGAGCTTTTCGGGCATGTGAAAGGGGCTTACACCGGGGCGTATCGGAGCCGCGAAGGGCGGTTTGAGATGGCTCGGGGAGGGGATATTTTCCTCGATGAGATCGGAGACCTGCCTCTTTCCACGCAGGTCAAGCTCCTTCGCGTGCTGGAGGAAAAGGTCATCGAGCGGGTCGGTGACAACAAGCCGATCCCCGTGGATGTGCGCATCGTCTCGGCCACCAATCGCGACCTGCCGAAGCTCGTGGAAAAGGGGCTGTTCCGCAAGGACTTCTACTTTCGCATCAACGTCATTCCCATCGTGCTGCCGCGATTGAGTGACCGGGTGGAAGACATCCCGCTCCTGGCCGAGTCCTTCTTTCGGAAGACGCGGCTCAAGGGGAGAAAACCCATCGAGGGAATCAGTAAAGCTACCATGGACCTGTTGTTGCGGTACCCCTGGCCCGGCAACGTCCGGGAGCTCAAGAGCGCCTTCGAGTACGCCTTCGTCACCTGCCAGGGCCGCCTGATCGAGCCGGATCACCTGCCTCCGGATATTTTGAAGTTCGGCAGAGCGGAAAGCGATGTCGGGTCGGAGCCGGAGTGCCTCTCCAAGGATGATTTGCGCAAACAGCAGCTGGTGGACGCGCTGGAGCGGGCCGATGGAAACCAGTCGGCTGCTGCAGCTCTCCTCGGGGTGTCCCGTGTCACCGTGTGGAACAGAATGAAACGTTACGGCATCAAGTGTAGCCGCAGGCTGAATACCGCCTCCGAGGAGGACCAGGCCCCTAAAGAGATCACGCGATAAATCCAGCCCTTTGCCGGCGAATGCCAGGGATTGGTTGCGTCCCGGCCACGACGGCGTATCACCAAACGGCCGGGATGCAACCCGGTCCTGCCTCTTAAATCACACGGTGGGCTGATTCGAAAATCACCCATTGCATCTCATGGGTTCCAAAACCTTCTTTGAGAGTCTCATTTAACACCTTATTAATATTTTAATATAACCTTATCATCGTGGAGGCAAAGCCTGATGCGTGGAGTCGGGAGCTCACGTCGCAGGTGGATGCGTGTGCTCGACGGGAGACTTTCTGGAATGGAGCGAAGCATCAGCTCAACAGCCTCTTCATTTTAAGCTTGACAAACCACAGAGTTTGTGCGTCGCTGTCCCCATCCTTGATCGTCGGATCAAATTCTTTCAGTGACCGAATCCAGCAACCTAAATCAGGAAGATTGCCAACAGCCACGATCATCGCCATCGTCGTGTTGGATTTCGACGGAATCCAGTGACAGCTCCGGATGCCGGTACCTGCCGGCACGGGGGAGCGCAAGCGGGCTCATGTCCTGTGCGGCAGTCCCAAAGGCCTCCGCAAGAGCGACCCGGCGAATCCGACAGGTTGCGCAAGGATCAACCCAATATGGCGAATGGACTCCCGTGGCGGACCGCACAGACCCCAAACCCTATCCATGGAGGTTAAGATGCCATTCGACCTTTTGAAGCGCCGCGAAACCCATTTCGTCCTTTGGCGGCCCTCGGGGACGGCTGCCCCGGTTTTGGTCCTGGGGACCTTGGTTCCCGGAAACCCCCCGATGATCGCTCAGGAGACCCGACATACCCTTCTGCCCGCAGCTCAAGCAGGTCTTTGGGAGCTTCCCTGTTCTTCTCCGGGGCTTTCCGACGGTGTTTACCATTACTGGTTCGAGATCGAGGACACTTCGCCTTTCGGGGCGGGAACACTCCTCGTCACGGATCCCCTGGCCTTTACCGTCGACTACCGGATCCAGCCGTCGCCAGGGCACCACCCGGCGGCGGTCGTGAAGCTGGACAACGGGAAGCTGATCCCGTGCGACCCCGGCGGGGAACCCGCAGACCTTGGCCAGCCCCCGGCCATCCTCTCCCTTCCAACCAACAATCACCTGGTGATTTACGAGCTGCCCACATCCTGGTCCCGCGCTGGAATCGAAGGTGCAGCAAGCGAGGAGCGGGATGTGGGAACGTTCCGGGATGTCCTTGCCCTTCTGGACCAGTCCTCCCCGGGGGCCAATTTCAGCGACCTCCCCGAGGTGAACGCCGAAGCGATCGTCGCTCAGCTGGGCATCAATGCCCTCGAGCTCCTGCCGCCGGCTGACGCAAAGTCGAAGCGCGAGTGGGGATACGCAACGGCGCATTATTTCGCGCCCGACTATGATCTCGGATTCCCCGAGGGGCACCAGTCCCCGACGGCAGCCTCCGACCTCGCCGCACTGGTCCGCCACTGCCATGCGAGCGGTGTCCGGTTCTTCACGGACATGGTGATGGGATTCGGCCATGATCCCTATATTCACATCGGCTATCCCGACTTCCATCTTCGCCCTCAGGATGAGCCCGGCAATGCCGACTCGTATCAGTCCAGTCGAACAGGGGAGTTCCGTGACGGTTACGGAGGTGAGAGCTGGCGCTATCTGAAAAGCATCGAAACGTATGCGCCGGACACCGGGACTTCGCGCCACATATGTCCGGCGTCGCAATACCTGCTCGCTCATCTCGAGCGCTGGATGGTGGACTTTCAAGTCGACGGCATTCGGCTTGACAGTGTGAACAACATCGCCAACTGGGATTTTGTGAGGACCTTCACCAGGGAGGCCAGGTCGCATTTCACATCACGCTATTCCGACTCCCCTTCAGTGGAAAGCGATGCGAGGTTTCTCGTCCTGGGTGAGGAGCTCAATGTGCCTCTTGAGCTGATTGCCGAGGACTGTGTCGACGCACTCTGGAATGAGCACTTCCAGCGCCGTGTCCGTGCGGCCATTATCGGCCAGTCCGACGGAGCTGAGAGTTTTGAATGGACCGTCCGAAAGATGATCGACTGCCGGCTCCTGGGCTTCCGGGACGGAGCGGAGGCGATCAATTACATCACTTCACACGATACGGAGGGCTACCGCAAGGAACGCCTCTACGATTATCTGGAGGCGTGTGGGGTTTATGAAAAGGAGCAGCGTGCAAAGCTGGCCTTCGTCTGCCTGTGCACTGCCGTCGGCATTCCCATGATCTTTGCGGGAGAGGAGTTCTGCGACCAGCATGATCGGGAAGTCAAGCATCCGACCAAGCAGCTCGATCCGGTCAACTACGCCCGGAAACGCGATCCCTGGCGTTCTCGCCTCTTCGACTACGTCGCTCGCCTGGTCCGTCTCCGAAAGCGGGCGGCTGCGTTGGGCGTGAATGACACGGAGTTCATCCACATGGATTTCGAAGAAGGCCGCAGAATCGTCGCGTGGGTGCGCGGGAAGCCCGGCATGCAGGATTTGGTGGTCGTGGTCGCCAACTTCTCCGGCTGCTACACGCCGGGACCCCAGTACATCATCCACAACTGGCCGGCCACGCCGTCGGGGAAGCAGTGGCGCGAGACGACCCAGGTGAGGGAGGTTTCTCAACACTGGGTCGGCAGAGAGCCGCTCTATCCCTGGGAAGCCAAGGTGTATGAGATGTACTGAACCCCCTTCAGCAGCCGGAGGAAGCTCATAAGAACGCCCTGCGGGAGGGCCTTCCATGTGGATTTTGAAGAGGAACGCCCTCCCGGGAGCTCCACCTGTCGCTTCAGGCATCGCCCCCATGCGCGGAAGGCTGCAGCCGCGCAGGCTCTTCCTTGATGGCTTTCACCCGGTGGATATCCGTTGATGGCTCCTCACGCAGGGTGATCATGGTCTCTCCCTTGCCGAACACCACCCTTTCACCGTATATAAGACGCTACGCAGATTCTGACCGCTGTCGTGGATGCAGACTTTCTTGAGACTTGGCAGGCGAGCGGGAGCATGAAAATGAACCCCTGACATCCTCTGATGGCATGGGTGCAATGCAGAGTCTCCCAGCCCGCTGACAGTGCGGATAGGCTCGCGATCCGCATATCCGGCATCACATGAGAATAGAGGACTCACATGACGGAAACGACAATCAGGAAAAAAATCGAGGTCGAAGGCTGGGGAGTGCTTGAGGGCGAGTTCATCCAGAAAGAGGACGGATGGTTCTGTAGGGAAGTGAATGGCGTTCCCTGGAACTTCCGTGACTGGGGCGCTCCGGCGCCCATGGATACGCCTGAAGAGGCGGCGATCTATCTGCTGTCGCTGGATGTGGAAGATCAACCGGAATCATAGCCACTTTGAGAGACCGGGGTGGGTTGCGGGTCGGTGGGGTGATCAGGCGGGTTCGAATGCCAGGCAGCTCTCTGCCTTTCCATGCACAGTCCGATGCAGGAATTTGACTTTCATGGGCATTCCGATCTCTATGCTCTCGGGGTGGGTCGCATCCACGCCTTCAATCCTGGCGTCGACCCTTCCTCCGTCATCCAGCTCGACTATCCCCACGCAATAAGGGTGTTTTCGGCCATAGCCCTGGGCAGCCATTGAGGAAGGCGGGATGTGGATGCAGGTGAAGGCTGCGAGCCTTCCACTCCCGTTCACTTCGATCCATTCGAGGTTTGAACTGTAGCAGGCGATGCAGATGGGTCGTGGTGGCACCCAGCGGGCTCCGCAGTTCCGGCAGCGGGCGGCGGTGAGTTTTTCTTCAGCGATGAATCGATTGTATGAGATATCGCTCAGGAGGGCTCCTTCCAAGATCCTATCTCCTTTCCAGAATGGTGAAAGTGCAGGTTCCACCGGTACCGCCGAGGTTGTGTGCGCCTCCAACCCGCAAATCGCGATTTGGAATCTGCCGTTTTCCGGCCTTCCCCTTCAACTGGGTCCAGACCTCGTAGAGCTGAGAAACACCGGTTGCGCCCACCGGGTGGCCTTTGCACTTCAATCCCCCTGAGGTATTGACGGGCATTGGACCCTCGAGTCTTGTCGCACCCTCCGCAATGGCCTTGTAGCCTTCACCCCGGTTGAAGAAGCCAAGGTCTTCCACGTGAATGATCTCGGCGATGGAAAAGCAGTCATGCACTTCGCAAAACTGGATGTCCCCGGGCCCAAACCCTGACATGGAGTAGGCCTCTCTTGCCGCATATCGGGTCGCTTCGAAAGAAGTGAGGTCGGGGCTCCGATGAAGGCCGCTGCCGCTGCCCTGTCCCATTCCCGCCACGTAAATGGGATCATCCGTGAAGTCTCCGGCCATTTCCTCGGCTACCAGAAGCATGGCGCTCGCTCCGTCGCTGATGGGGCAGCAGTCAAAGAGATGCAGCGGCCACGCAACGATAGGGTTTACAGCC
>CAZEOY010000086.1:0-9560 GCA_964513835.1 uncultured Syntrophobacteraceae bacterium | reverse complement strand
TCAGCCAGGAGAAGACTCGCCCCACCTCCCGGTTCAGCACATCCGCTCCCTTGATCACCCTGACCATCCAACCCATGCGATTTCATCTCCTCAGCGCCTTGAGGCGGTTACGAGATTTCTCTCTCCGCTACGCTCCGTTCGAAATGACAGAAAGGTGTTCTCACCCTGCCCCATCACCAGGCCAGGGCACAGGCCGGAAAGACGCAGACCTTGGCTCCCCGCGGGTCGGCACCGGCCTCCAGCAGGCCGTTTTCGCTCCGGTCGACACCGCAGATGAAGCCCGCCGACCAGTCACCGTCCTGCTCGGCCTCATGACCGCGTTGTCTGAGCTCATCCACCACCCTCGGGGGAATCCGCCCTTCGAGCCGCACCCGCCGGGGGTGTGCATCGTGGGGGGCGAACGTTCCGGGGATATGGTCACAGGTGATCTTGGGCGCTTCGATGGCCTCCTGAAGCCCCATGCCGAAAACCACCCGGTTGAGGAAGAACTGGCTGGTCCACTGGTCCTGCTGATCCCCGCCCATGGTGCCGAAAACCATCCAGGGACGGCCGCCGCGAAAGGCAAGGGACGGGCTGAGGGTGGTTCGGGGTCTTTTTCCCGGCGCCACCACGTTGGGGTGCATCGGGTCCAGGAAGAACGTCTGGGGCCGGGTGGTAAGGGGAAAACCGAGGGAGGGAATCACCTCACTGCCCGAGATCCAGCCCCCGCTGGGCGTCGCGGCCACCATGTTTCCCGCGGCATCCACGACATCGACATGCACGGTCCCGTATCCCCATCGTTCGAAGTGAAACACCCGGTCCGCCGGAAGAAGAGCCTCCCCCGCACGCGGATCGCCGGGTCGATGCCCGCCGTGGGCTTGCCCGGGATCGATGAGCTTTCTCCGGGCGGCTGTATAATCCGGTTCCAGCAGTTCGTTCATGGGGACCTGAACATGTCGGGGGTCCGCGTAATACTGTTCCCGGTCGGCGTAGGCGAGCTTGGCCGCCTCGATCCAGACATGGAGATAATCGGGGGTGTTGTGACCCATCGCGCGGAGGTCGAATCCCTCGAGCAGTCTGATCAGCTGAAGGAAGACCGGTCCCTGGGACCACGGACCGCACTTGAACACGGTGGCATCCTCGAAAGCGCAGGAGACGGGGTCTTCGAAAAAGGTCTGGAACGCGGCCATGTCCTCCCGCGCCAAAAAACCGTCCCGGTCACGCACGAAGGACTCGATGACCCCAGCCGCATCCCCATGGTAAAAGGCTCTGCGGGCGGCTTCGTAGCCTTCCCACGGGTCGGGAGCACGCTTAGCCTCGTCTGACAGCATCTGCAGCAGGCCGCCCAGGGGAGCGTTGACGAGACGCTCGCCCACCGCGGGCGCTGTGCCGTCGGCATGAAGGTAGACCCGGCCAGAACCTTTCCACTCTTCATGAAATCTCTGTCGATTGTCGAACAGTCCGAACCCCGGCATCATCAGCAGCCCCTCGTGGACCGCAAAACCATCCCTTGCCAGGGCGATGGCAGGCTCCAGAATGGACTCCAGGGGCAGGGATCCGTATAAGAGGAGCATGTCCACGAGGGCGGCGAAAGCCGCAGGAGGCCCGGCTGCGAGCACGCCCTGAGACGGAACGTCCATCAGCCCACGCCTCAGGAAAGCTTCGTGCGTGGCGCGAGCCGGCGCCGCAGTGTTCCCATTGACGCAGACAACCCGGTTTTGGGCCGCTACATAGAGCAGCATGGGACACTCACCACCCAGGGTCACCATGTGGGGGTTGACCAACTGCTCCACGAAGACGGCGGCGGCAGCTGCGTCGAAGGCGTTTCCTCCCTGCTTGAGCATATCCATCCCAGCCTGGGCCGAGAGAGTATGCTCCGAAGCGACAGCCCCCCGGAAACCGAGAATTCTACCCCCAAACGGACGTTCCCCGCCGGCCTCGAGGCCAAAACTGCGCATGAGTTTACCCTCCTCAAGAAGGTCATGAAAAAGTGTGCTCCGGTAAACTGAATCTGCACCACGAGGGTGCGGGGCCATCCTCTGCAACACCCTGAGAATCGACCAAGCCTACCCCTGACAGGTGTGGCCGGAATGCGTTACACGAACTGGAGCGGGAAGGTGATGACGAGATGTCAGCGGGAGCGTTCAGTGCAATCCTTGGGTCACCCCGGAAAAGGCGTCTTCATGAGGTCCAGTCGAGCTTCGATATTTACCCAAAAACCCCTCCGCTTAACACCCCTTTTCAATCCGCTGCATGCTGAACGCCCATTTTCATTGGGATTGGCCCTCCATCCGATCCCTTTCCTCGACAAGGTGCTCGAGCAATTCATGAAAAGGCCACTGTATGGAATGCTCGGTCACCACCGCGTAAATGGGCCGCGGAAGGTCCGTCTGCTTGAAGAAGTTGATGAGAAACAGAATCCCCTTCTGCGGGATCTGGTGGAACAGGATGACCTTCTCTTCGGACACGAAAGGCGCCCCGTCCGAAGCCTTGCCGTCGATGATGTCCCCCACCTTGAGACGTCCCTGTTCCGGCGCCACCATCACCGCCGGCGGAGCGCCGATCTCCTTCAAGATCCCGTCCAACCTGTTCTTCTCTGCTTCCGAATAGTTCCAGACCAGGAGTTTCGATTGACCTTCCATTGCATGCAATCTCCCATGACAAGGCAAGTTTCGAGTTTCCAGTTACGGGTTTCGAGTCGGAGGGCATCCAGCTCACTGCGGGAGGTCCAAAACCGCTCCCGGGGTGAGCCGGTCGCATCAGGGCATGTCAGCTTCCCGCGGCGGCCGCTTCCAGACCAGAATTCCGTCACGGTGAACCTCACGGATCCGGTGAAACGGGATCGATCGAATCTCGCCCGCTTCATCCTCGTATTCAAAGGAAAATCGGTTCCCAGATTGGATCCGCACATTCCCGAACGGGACGCGGATGATCGTACGCTCCACGTGATCGAGGTAGCCGATCTCGAAGGAAGACGCCCTGAAATCGGGGTCCCAGAGAATTCTGTTCAGAAGTTTCTGGATGGGTTCCATTCCAGACGGCTCGACGGATTCTGGTTTTCCGAAAAAGACCCTATGGGGCCGCACACTGGGACTCAAGGAATTACAGCATGCCCCCGCAGACGATGAACAACCGGCCGGTCAACGACAGAATACGGGACCCACCTCGTTGCCTATAGCAGGGACTGGCCTGGATGGGAAGCACAGTCGATGGTTTCTTACATAGGGAAGAGGTTATCAAGGCTGGAAGTGGTGCGGGAGTTATCCAAAAATTTACTTTGCGGGACCGGTACAGGATTGTCTGCGATGCGACGGCAGGAAGACGCGATGCTGACAGGCCCTTCCGGAACCATCACCTTCACATGGCCATCCAGACGTGCGCTCGCTCTTAACCATGCTCAGCAGGCTCCGCGCGGGGTATGCGCATGGTCATGACATTCCACCCGGTTTCTGCCGTTCCGCTTGGCCCGGTAGAGCGCTTCGTCGGCCTTCTGGAGCAGGTCATCCACACGATCACCCGGGGTCCACTCCGCAATGCCCTGGCTGACCGTTACGGTCAGGTCGGTTCCCCCGACTTCGAAGGGGGCGTCGGCCATGATCCGGCGAATCCTCTCAAAGGCGCCAAGGGGGCAGGCGCCTCCCTGCGTGGGCAGGACGACGAGAAACTCCTCTCCTCCCAGACGTCCAATGGAATCGTAGGGTCTCAGGACAGATTGTACACGCCGCACACATTCCCTGAGCACATCGTCTCCTGCCAGATGGCCCAGTCGATCGTTCACTGTCTTGAACCGGTCGATGTCAAGCATCGACACCCAAAATACCGATCCCTCTCGTTTGGAGCGAGCGACCTCCTTCTCCAGGGTTTCAAGGATTGACCGACGGTTGGGCGCAAGAGTGAGGGGATCGGTGAGGGCCTGCTGAACCAGAGTCTCCATGGCTGACTGCAGTTTTTGCTGCAATTCCACAACACGCCGCCCGACCTCGAGGCGTGCCAGCAGTTCTCTGCTGTCGTAAGGCTTGGCGATGTAGTCGTCCGCCCCGGCCCGAAGTCCTCTGGCTATGTCGCCCTTTTCACCCCTGGCTGTGAGAATGATGAGATACGGCAGCCCGGACGGCAGCAGCTCCCGGATTCGCTGACAGACCTCCAAACCGTCCATGCCGGGCATCATCCAGTCGAGCAAAGCCATCTTCGGCGCATTTGGTTCCTGGAGATAAGCCAGGGCCTCTTCTCCATCGGAGACCGAAATCACCTCGAATCCCCATTTGGCGAGGACGGTCTCGAGCATGGTGCGCAATGAGATGTGGTCTTCCGCAATCAGGACCTTCAAGTCTATTCCCCCAAACGATCAGCCGTGCAATCCCGGAATCGATAAATGAACACGGGGCCATGGAGACAAACCGGCACATTTGCAGGGATCACTGCAGCGTGGAAAGGCGACAGATCAATGCCCGTGCACTTGAATTCGAGATGGGAGTCGGCCAACATCTCCATTTCCATTTGTCAAATCCATTCCAACTCTAGGAACAATCGGACACTCGCCTGATTTCATTGAGTGATGATTAGAATTGTCTATTGACAGATACTGCGACTTTCCGGATCGTCAATGCGAAGTGCTTCGTTGCTGAAGGGAGGCCACCCGGTATGCGGTTCACGGGTTTTCTGCTTGCGGTGATCCTGGCTTTTTGGGGGCTTGAGCGGCCTCAGGGTGCGGTCCTGGTTCAAAATGGACGCGTCACCATCTCAGGTGATCCTTCTCTGAAGGCGGAGGCTGACTTCCTTTATTCAACCATCCCCGCCATCAGGCATGATCTGCAAAATGCACTGTCATGGGAGCTTCGCTCAGAGACCCGGATCGCCCTCACCTCCAACCCGAAGCTCTTTGAGCAGATTACGGGGAGTCCGCTCTTCTCCGCCTTTGCCGTTCCGTCGCAGCAGCTCGTGGCCATGTTCATCCAACCGGGCAAGACCACCCCGGCTCTCCTCAGGGGAACCCTGACCCATGAGCTCTGCCATCTGCTCCTTCACGAAAATATCGAGGACTCCCTCCTCCCCAAATGGCTGGATGAAGGAATATGCCAGTGGGTGAGCGGCAGCCTGGGAGAGATCCTTTCGGGCTCTGCCGTCAACCAGAATGATCTGGAAATCGGCCGTCGCGCCATTCCCATCAGGGAGCTGTCGGACCGCTTCCCGCATCAGGGAGATGCTCTTCTGCTGGCCTACGCCCAAAGCCGCAGTTTCGTGGAATACCTGGTCCGTCGCTTTGGAGCTGGAGGGCTCCATCGGATCCTGCATGGACTGAAGGAAGGAAGTGCGGTGGAGATGGCCGTGGGTGCAGCCCTCGGTTCATCCCTTGAGCAGCTCGAGGAAGAATGGCTTGAAACGCTGCATGGACGGAGCGCCTGGCTCTCCTGGTTCGGCCGACACTTCTATGACCTGCTCTTCTTTGCCATCGCGCTTCTCACGGTTCTGGCGGCGGCGCGTCTTCTCGTGAAGAGGAGAGCCCGATTTGCAGAAATGGAAGATGAGGAATGAATCCAGCGTGACCCAAAGGACCGACCGGCCGCGCTGATTCGATGCATGACCTTTCTCCTTGCCCGGAGAACGGTCATGCATCAATCCGTTTTAGAGGGTGCTTCAAGGGCTGTTGCTCAGAAATCCTGCAGGTCTTCTTCAAAGGGAATGACCTGCTGAGGTTGAATCTGCTTTGGCTGCCCCTTCATGACGTTCGCCCGACTGCCGTTACCGCCGTTTGAAGATTTGACAAGCTGCTGGGCAGGCCTGGCAGCCGGCGCCTGGGCTCTTCTTGGCGTCTGCGGTCTCTTGGGGGGTACGGTAGACTGGCTCCCGGATCCCACAAGTCCGGACAACCCCACTACCAGCTTTTCCACCATTTCGCTCTGCGCATTCATGTCTTTGGTGATCGAAGCGGTCTCCTCGGCGCTGGCGGCATTCTGCTGAACGACTTTGTCCATTTCCTGCACAGCCTGGTTCAGATGGTCGATGCCCTGGGCCTGCTCAATGGAGGCTGCTGCAATCTCTCCTACGAGCTCGCCTGACTTGGTGACCATGGAAGTGACTTCATTGAATTCCTGATTGGTTTGCTGAACCAGGCCCACTCCCACCTGGATCTTCCTGACCGTACTTTCGATCAACTCTCCCGTATTTCTTGCGGATTCCGCAGCGCGCATGGCGAGGTTCCTCACCTCGTCGGCCACCACGGCAAAACCGGCGCCGGCTTCCCCCGCCCGCGCCGCCTCCACTGCTGCGTTCAGTGCCAGAAGGTTGGTTTGGAAGGCGATTTCATCAATCGTTTTCACGATCTTCTGGGTCTGTTCGCTCGCGGCCGAGATCTCCTGCATGGAGGAAGTCAAGCTCTGCATAGAGACATTGGCTCGCCCGACGATCTCATGCGTGTTCTTCATGAGTTTATCGGCATAACCGGCGTTCTCGGCATTCTTACGGGTGGTCGATGCTATTTCTTCCAGAGATGCCGAGGTCTCCTCGATGGCCGCTGCCTGCTCGGAAGCTCCTTCCGCCAACTGCTGGCTTGCTGCTGAAATCTGTCCTGCAGCCGCGTTGATACTCCCTGCGCTCTCCATGAGCCCTTCCACGGCCCCCATGATGGGTCGAGCCGTGCTCCTTGCCAGCAGCCACGTCGCGAAGAGGCCTCCCAGGCCGAGCAGCATCGCGGCTCCCAGGAAGACCCATCGAATCCGTGCCAGTTCCTTCTGAATGTCATCGACGTAGACCCCTGAACCCACAATCCACCCCCAGGGCTCAAAGAGCTTCACGAATGATATCTTGGGCACCGGAGCGCTTTCTCCCGGCTTGGGCCACATATAATCGACGAAGCCCTCCCCGTTCTCCTTGCAGGTCTTGGCGAACTCGATAAAAAGCGCTTTCCCGTTGGGATCCTTGTTTCCGCTCAGGTCTTTGCCGTCCAGCTCGGGTTTGAAAGGATGCATGATCATCTTGGGGGCCAGATCGTTGATCCAGAAGTACTCCTGCCCGCTGTAGCGCAGATTCTTCACCCTGAGGGCGGCTCTCTTCTGGGCCTCGTCAATCGGGAACTCGCCGGATTTCACGCGAGCGTCGTATTCGACCATGAGGCTGAAGGCCACTTCGGTCACCCCCTGGATTTTCGCCTTCCTGTCCTCGTAGATCTTCGATTCAATTCTGCTGTAGGCCCAGAATAGCACCATTGAAAAACAGAGCACTCCCGAGACGCCCAATGCAATCATTTTTCTCGACAAACTGGATTTCTGCAGTACCATTTCTCTCCTCCTTCATTACCTTCCGGATTGATTCAAGACAGCCCCTCTTTCAGGACTCCTGTTGACGGGGGGAAGATCACCAGCCTGCAACCATGAGAAAAGGCAAGCAGATCGACGTGGAGCGGCCATCACAGGCCCGCATGGCCTCTCCATTCGAAGTTCAACATCAGGATCAGGGGAACTGCCTCGGGATTATTTCTCGTAGTGAATTATCGACATTCGGGATGGGCCACTTCAATTCTATTTGAGAAATGGCATCATCAGGATTCCAAATTCTCGCAAGCGAGTTGGTAATGAGTCTTGGGATGTTCGATCAGGGTTGTGCGAATGTGGGTCCAGCGCGGATGGTGCAGATCCTCTCCCTTGCAGGTCTCCCTGTCTCCAGTCGGCCCTGTCAGGCAGCCGGTCACCTCCCCCTGGCCTTACGGAGCCGGATCGATCCCGAGGTTACCTCCACGAGCTCATCGTCATTGATGTATTCCATGGCGAGTTCGAGGGTAAACTGTCGGGGTGGAATGAGTCTCAGGGCTTCGTCAGAGCCGGCAGCACGGATGTTGGTGAGCTTCTTCTCCTTGGTGATGTTGACCCACATGTCCTCCGCCCGGGAATTTTCACCGACGATCATGCCTTCGTAAACGGGATCTCCGGGATTCACGAAAATGATGCCACGCGGCTGCAGGTGATGTATGGCGTACGTCACCGCCTTTCCTGCCCGGTCGGACACGAGGACACCGTTGGGTCTTCCTGTGATGGAGCCGGCATAGGAGGCGTGACCGACGACCAGTGTGTTCAGAATCCCCGTACCACGGGTATCGGTCAGAAACTGGCTGCGGAGGCCGATGAGACCGCGGGATGGGATCTCGAATTCCAGCCGGACCCGTCCGAATCCGTTGTTGACCATTTTGGTCATCTGCCCGCGCCGTGAACTCAGCATCTCGGTGACGATGCCGACGAAGTTCTCGGGGACATCCACCACGGCCAGCTCGAGGGGTTCGACCACCTGCCCTTCCACCTGCCGCGTGATGATCTGAGGCTTTGACAGGGAGAGCTCGTAGCCCTCACGCCGCATGGTCTCCACGAGCACCGCCAGCTGCATTTCCCCACGAGCGCTCACTTTGAACGAGTCACGGTTTTCCGCCTGTTCGACCCGGATGCTGACATTGTATAGCAGTTCCTTGTCGAGACGCTCCTTGATGTGTCGCGAGGTCAGGTACTTTCCCTCCTTTCCGGCCAGGGGAGAGGTATTGACCGAAAAGACCATGGCGATGGTGGGCTCTTCCACGGTGATGGTCGGAAGCGGCCTCGGGTCCAACAGATCTCCGAGGGTATCTCCGATGAACACATCGGCCACGCCGGCCACGGCTGCAATGTCGCCCGCGTCGACCCGATCCCTTTCCACCCGCTCGAGCCCCTCATAGGTGTAGACGACACTGAGCCCGGCCTTGCGCAACGGCTCATCCGGCTTGAGAAGGGCCACTTCCTGCCCGTAGCGCAAAGATCCATTCACGATCTTGCCCACGGCAATGCGCCCAACATAGTCACTGTACTGAAGGTTCGAGACCAGAAACTGGAGCGGCGCGTCCGGATCGAACGAGGGGGCGGGAATGGAAGAAAGGATGGCTTCGAAGAGAGGGACCAGATCCCTGCCCTCCCCCTCGGGGTCCGCCAGGGCCAGCCCGGCCTTGGCGTTGGTGTAAAGCACCGGGAAATCCAGCTGTTCTTCGGTGGCGTCCAGATCGATGAAGAGATCGTAGACTTCGTCCAGCACCTCCTGGATCCGTCGGTCGGGTCGGTCGATCTTGTTGATGACCACGATGGGAGGCAGCCCGCGCTCCAGAGCTTTGCCGAGCACAAAGCGAGTCTGGGGAAGGGGGCCTTCGGTGGCATCCACCAGCAGCATCACCCCATCCACCATATTCAGGGTGCGCTCCACCTCTCCGCCAAAATCCGCGTGGCCGGGAGTGTCCACGATGTTGATCTTGACACCTCGATAAACCACGGCGGTATTCTTGGCCATGATCGTGATGCCTTTTTCCCTCTCCAGATCCAGGCTGTCCATGACTCGTTCGGACACCTGTTCGTTCTCCCGAAAGATACCGCTCTGCCACAACATCGCATCCACCAGGGTGGTCTTACCGTGGTCCACGTGAGCGATGATCGCCAGGTTGCGCAGATCTTGACGTATTTGCATTCCAGTCCTTCCAGCTAAGAATCCCCCGGTTGAGCCATGCAACCATGGAAATCGATGACTCTGCCAGGCTCGGAGTCAATGAAAAGTTTGTACTTCTGACCCATTGAAACGCCCGT
>CAZEOY010000085.1:7630-9676 GCA_964513835.1 uncultured Syntrophobacteraceae bacterium | reverse complement strand
GCTTCGCGTTTTGCGCAATCTGGTGGACAATGCTCTGAAATACGGCGGCAGGGACCTTCACGAGATCCGGATCAGCTATCGCGAGGAACCGAACCAGCACGTGATTTCGGTCAGCGACGACGGTGTCGGTCTGAAGGTGGAGAACCCGGCAACGCTTTTTCAGCTCTTTCACCGGGATGAGACCGCCAAGGGGATCGAAGGCACTGGGCTGGGACTGGCTACGGTCAAAGAGATTGCAGAACGTCACGGCGGATCGGTTTGGCTGGAGCCGCCGGGAGAAAAGGGCACCACCTTCAGCATCGCCATTTCCAGACATCTGAAGCCCCAGGTCTGAGAGTCATCACATCGGCCGGCGACTGATTTCCCCTCCTCACAACAGAATCCGAAACGTACTGGATTACCTGAGTCATGCGCATCACGGTGCAAGAATCAGGTAGTCCGCGTCTTCAGTGGTCACGGTGCCCTTCCGGAAGCGGCCCGGTGATTCCGGGAGAATGACCCGGGTGCGGATGGCGGAGTTTTGCTCACGGACCCGCGCAGGAATGCCCTTCTTCCAGGCATGGACGGAACCGGCCAGGAGGACCACCTTGCGCTGTGGATTTCGCGCGAGGTATTCCAGGGAATAGGCCGCCATAGCCGTGTCCCATACCAACTGGGCCTCGCAGAAGTGCCTGAACCCTTCATCGCCAAGGCCGTGGCCGTGGGCCTCGCGCATGAGCCGCAGATAATCGGGATCCACCCGGCAGGTCACCATGGGCAGAAGCCCCATCTGTTCCGGTGTGAGAGACGCAAATCCATTTCGGGCGACATGGGACGTAATGGCGCGAGGAACATTGACTCCCACCATGGGAATCCTGTGGTCGCGGCAGTAGAGAAAGATGTCGCGGTAAAGGAGCCACGTGTCTCCCCAATTCTTCTGAAAGTGGGGCACGAAGGTCTCCTCTTCCATTCCGCCGGATGACCACCGACCCAAGATGGGCTGACTGCTGTGCTCAAACATCTCAAGGGCTACGGCCACCGGTTTTCCAGCCTGATGGAAGGCTTTGATGACCTCCAGTTGAGCCGCATGATGGCCGGCATGGTCATGCTGCTCTCCCACCAGCACCATGTCGGCGCCTTCGAGATCCGGCAGAATTTGCTGAAGCGTGACCACCTTCTCCGCAGCCACATCCCAGAGGGACAAGCCATTTCGGGCGCAGCCCTTTGCGGGAATGATCAGGCAAAGCAGAGCCAGACAGGGCGCGAGGAGTTGCCCGATATTCACGGATTCTCCTTGAAGGCGACGATGAGGGGCGATTCGGTCACGGGCCAGATGGTCTTGCTGCAATTGGTCCCGTCGGCGAAAGTGACGGCGCTGTATTTGCCGTAATGCGTGATCTTCCGGGCCGCGATGGCCACGGAATCCGCGGACGTGCCCTCCACCGGGTAGAAAATGGCGCTCAGCCTTCCCTTACGCCCCGGGTCCTTGAACACGGCGAAGAGGCAATCGCCGGAACCTTCGCCGGCCACCCCATCGTGGGAGAATCCGTCGGCCGATAAGCGGATACCGTGGGGATTGGAGGGCAGAAGCCACTGGATAGAAGCAGACCTGGGCCTTCCGAAGAAGATCACATCCCTTCCTTCGATGTCGGAAGGCTTCACGTGATCCTCTTGCACGACGGAAGCCTGGCCCTGGTTGAGGCTTTCCAACAGCAGACCGAAGATCGATTCGAAGCCCGAGTTGGCGGATGCAGCCAGCACAGCCAACAAATTCCGGGATCCCTTGACGCTGTTCACCGTAGCCGGGATCTCCTGCGGTGCCAGCTGTCTGAACACGTGGGCTTCGGGGTCTGCAACCAGCCGCTCGGGGCGGTTCGGCGATCGAAAGGAGAAGGAAATGGAGCCGCTGTCCATGGAGATGACCTGTTTATCAGTGCCTCCGCCGGTTTCCAGGTGCACGGGTATCCTGAGCGCATAGGGCTTTCCGGATTGGGCGAGAGAACCTTCCACGAGCCATCCTCCATCCACCTCACGCATCCTGACGTTTTGAAACTCGAGGCTGGGCGC
>CAZEOY010000085.1:0-7620 GCA_964513835.1 uncultured Syntrophobacteraceae bacterium | reverse complement strand
CACCTGCCTGCTGGACCCACTGGTCGAAGAAGCGCCCGGATTCCTCGTGCCCCCAGTCTCCAGTCTCGGAAAAGGCTTTTCTGAAATCCTCCCAGGAGGTCTCCCGGAACAAACGCTCCGAATAGATGCGCTGAAGGGACTGCCAAAAACGGGCATCCCCGAGCCTGCGCCGAATCATGTGGAATACAAAGGCCGACTTGCCGTAACCCACGGCCCGGGTGGATGGGCTCGTTCGCCCCTCGAACCGGGAAAGGGGGAAATCTTCGTCCGATCCTGCCAGCGCGGCATACTCCTGGAGGATTTGAAGCCGGTAGAGCAGGCCTTCACCCGGCGAGGACCGTTCCTGGCCCAGGTAGTCAGCAACGTAGGTTGTCAGCCCCTCGCACCAGTTGCCGGAATCGGGCGCCACCAGAACGCCATTTCCCCACCAGCTGTGGGCCACCTCATGCTTGAGACTGGTGTCCGGAATGAAGGGCAGGTTGAGCACCGTTGTTCCCAGAAGCGTGTATGAGGGAAATCCGTATCCCGTGGGAAAGAAGTTCTCGACGACGGCGAATTTCGAAAAGGCATAAGGACCGTGCAAGGACTCGTAGAATTCGAGATGTGACGCCGTGGCCTCGAGGTAACGCTTCGAGAGATGAGCGCTCTGGGAAAAGAAGTAAGTCTGGACCGGGATCTTCCCGGTCTCAAGGGAGCCGACCAAATACGGACCTGGCAGAAAGAGCCAGCCCCTCCACCACCGGCTCGATCTCCCAGACGGAGAGGGTTTCACCGTCGCGGTCCTCATGCCTGATGAGGCGGCCTGCCGTGACCCCAATGATCCCAAGGGGCGCCGTGAGTTCCAGCTGAACATGGGCTGGACGACCAGGAATCCGGGGATGCCAGCCGGACCCCGGGAGCAGAAAAGCCCCTTGCGGCACAATGGTCCCCGTCACCCCGAATCCGGGATTGTCGAAGCTCACGGGATCGTCGGGCAGGGGATCGTCAAAAATCGCTTCATATGAAACCGTCAAGGTCACAGGGCCGGGCGGGGAACCCGGAACCCGGGGTATCGACAAATGTCCTGACTCGAAGCTGTGGGGAACCTCCAAAGTCCCTGTGCGCAGCGACAGTTTTCTGGCCCTCGGAGTGATGACTATCGAGAGGGAATCTCCCGGGTGCGATGGGAACCGGATCTCATCCTGCACTGCAAGGGTCTTCTCCTGCGGCCGCAGCTCCACCATGAGCCGGTGCCAGTCGGGAGGGGACGCCTCCGCGGTCCGCGAGGCAAAGGCTTCCATGAGACATGCGGCCAGGAGCACGAAAAAGCACGCTCGAAGAAGGCGATGCGTAATGCCAGTCTTTGCTGATAGTGCTTTCACGAAGTAGCTCACACTGAGGGAAATCGGTTTAGAATACGCTTTCAAAATGACACAAACCTCCCTGAAATGGGGGGAGCCAGCTCATGGAGGGGCATCGGGCCGGCCGCCTTCGAGCATGTACCCCCACCCGCAGGTCTCAAGATAGTCATTCCGGTCGGATCCACGCAAAAGGTTTCTGAATCAAGATCATTCAGGCGATCCTCCAGTGGCGGAGAGTCATGGCAAGGCATTTGCCTTTCATTTGCATTCGCGCCCCAGCGAGAAAGCCCCGCGCTGCGAAGCTTACAGTCCAAGCCTTCCCATGCAACCCTCCCATCACTATTTTGGGAACTACCAGATCGGCTGGAATATTCTGAGCAGGAAAGCACTCACATCGAGTCTTGAAATCTCAGATCTTTAGGAGGGGCATCTTGCCGCGATTAATAACCTTTATTTTGACCGGAAGCTGAGAACGATGCCCATTGGAAATGCAGTGCTGGTTCTGATGACCGTGATGCTCGCCTCCTGCTCGTTTTTGGAACCTCCACCCTTCGACGAGGCCCAGTGGCGGCGGCAAGTGGATTCGGCAGAACCCGGTCTCCTGTATGCCGCTCACCACCGCGATGGGCGCTTCTTCAACCCATGGACAGATGTGAGGCATGGCGGCCTTCTCAGGCTTCTCCGCTGGCGGCTGAGCCCGAGAGGCACCTACACTCCCGATGAGGAGGGTTTCCAGCCGGGTTGTATCCCGGATCTCACAACCAGGGTCCGGGCCGTTCCAAAGGGGGATTTTGTGGCCTGGATCGGTCATGGATCATTTCTCCTCAGGCTCAATGGAGAATACTGGCTCCTGGACCCCATGCTCTCGGACCGGGCGCTCTGGCCCAAACGCCACACACCGCCCGCCCTCACCCTCGACGAGCTTCGAAGCCTGAGCGGATCATTTCATGTCGTGGTGAGCCACAACCACTACGATCACCTGGACAGGGCAACTCTCGAGGCTCTCCCGGCCTCATCCCGCCTCTATGTGCCATTGGGCCTGGGGGAATTTGTGGGGGACGTCACCGGCAAGGAAACCAAGGAAATGGACTGGTGGCAGACGGCAGAGGCCGGAAACGGCGTCCGGCTCGTGTGCCTGCCGGCGCAGCACTGGTCCCTTCGCATCGGGCAGGGGCGAAACACGACCCTGTGGGCGAGCTTTCTCATCGTCACACCGGATCGCACCCTTTACTTCGGCGGGGACAGCGGGTACTTCGCCGGCTACAAGGAGATCGGGCGCCGCTACCCGGGAATCGATCTCGCGCTTCTGCCCCTCACGGCGTACCACCCGCGCTGGTTCATGCATTACGCTCACATGAATGCCCCCGAGGTCCTCGATGCCTTCGATGACCTGGGCGCCCGCACCTTCATTCCCACCCAGTGGGGAACCTTCCGCCTCGGCAGCGAACCCATCGGCTACCCCATCCTGGACCTGCGTCGCACCATGGAAGAACGGGCCGTCGATCCTGCCCGTGCTGCCGTCCTGGACATCGGGGAGATCATGCCGCTGGGGCATGCACAACGACCATCAGATCTTACCCAAGAAACCGCGAGCAGCTCTTCGTCTGAGCCATCGCCAAGATCTTCCCGGGAAGAAGCGGAACCTTAAGTCCGTTCAGCCTGCAACCGGCCTGCTTGCTGCTCTCTCCCTTCGTGGTTTCAACAAAGCCCCTTACTTTCCCCACAGGGCTTTAGTCAGGGCGAACCTGCGTATCTCAGCGAGGGATTCGTCGATTCGGGACTCGGGTACGGTCGGGTCGAAGACAAGCAGCGTTGGGTCTATGCCCGACGGTTCAATGGAAGGCGACAGGAGCTTCTGGACCATGTCCGAAAGGGAGGTGAGCTGTCGGTAGCTGTCGTCGATGATGCGGAACCTGTCCGGGTGGAATTCGGGCGGATACCTTCGGACCAGGCGCTGATAGGCCTTCTCGATGGCCTCCGCGTCGGCATCGGGTGGTAGATTCAAATTCTGCAAAGCTTCTTCTCGGGTCATCGCTTTCTCTTGCTCGGCCTGGACGTCTTCTTATGGGTTCTGGCCAGATCCAGCAGCGTCTTCTTAAGTGTCTCGAGCATTGGGCGCACGCCCACCTCTCCTGCTCTGAGACGCTCGTTGAGCCGGTTGTTCATGTGGACCAGGAGGTTGTTATGGTCTCGGAGTACTTCATGATACTTGAGAAGCCCGCCCAACACAGCTTCGAGTTCGCCCATGGGGAGCATCGCGACCTCATCCAGATGCTCCTTCATGAAGAGCAGAAACGCCTGGACCTTTTCGGAAACGAGCGTATTGAGCTCTCTGAGCTGCAGCATGGATCGAGTGTGAGCATGAATGGTCTCATATCGCTTGAGATCTTTCAGCGCCATTTCCCAGACTGCATCCGGGCGCATGGCGCGCCAGGCATTGAGCCAACAAAGGTTCCCTTCCAGGGTGATACGATCTTCCCCATAACACCGCAGGAAATGCCGCACAGGATCCAGTACTGCGAATTCCGACAAATCGTCCAGCTCCCGGCGAAGGATGCCGGGAGCCTCGGGCTTTGGCAATGCGGGCCCGCTGAACGGTGAGAGGGAGAACCTCAACAGAGCCGGGCTGATCATGTGCTCGATAACGTCCCCCTCGACCAGCTTGCAGACCTGGACTGAAAAGGGACTCAAGAGAGTCGCATCGCCTCCGTAACGTTGGAACAGCGGCCGTAATGCCCGGGCCTTAGGATAGAAGAGAGCGTTCCAGTGCCCGGCGAGCCATTTCATATCGTCGACGGACGGGGGAGCCGATCTGTCGAGTTGTTTCCCGGCTCTCCTGCGCAGATCTGTCTTCCGGAAGACACCGCCCGCCAACAACACCAGAAGACCCATTCGTGTCCCGGCACACCCGCTGTCCATGGCATCTTCGAGGAGCGGCACGACGTCCTCGAAATAAGGCAGATGATCGAGGATGTAGTCCAGATCCCGCAAGAGCACGGGCTCCATCACACCGACCAGGTCCTTCTGCTCTCGGGAAGACAGCTTCGGGGCTCGCACGGAAATATCCCCGAGGATGCTCCGGTGCACCGACATCAGGCTATGGGCGAGGTCACTGGGTCGGGAGTTGCTGTCATCGAACAGGTCGTCAATGTCATCCTCGTCGTCTTCCTGGTCGTAGAAATCCTTATCCCCATAAGCGGGTGCCTCGGGCCGCCTCTCCACAGCTCTGGCCCTCAATCCGCTGAGGAGTACGAGCTTTTCCTCGAGACTCATCGCGGGCATTCTCTCTTCCAGGGAGCCACCTCCACCATCCCTGTTCTCAACCCAATCGCCATGCCGAATCAGAAGCTCTCTCTCGACATCGCCGATCTTCTCTCCGGCCAGGCCGCGGATGAGCGAAGGGATCGAGCGAACCAACTGTGCCGCATTATGGCTTCCGGCTGTCGGAGACAGTCGTCGGCACATGACGGCAAGGTTGTGGAGGAAGGGAAGAAGGAGAATTTCCCGCAGGGCCGGTGGCAGGCCGTAGGAAATGTGCGCAACCCTGGAATCCAGCCTCTCCAGGCTCATGTAATCGACTCCCGCCCAGCCGCGGGCGACAGCTGCCTTGTGATTGAAGCTCCTCGCCACAGGAATCCACTCTCCCAACCGATTCACGGCCGTCCGGAGTGCGGTGGCCGGGAGCAGAATGGCAAGGTCATGGAAAAATCGGCGGGTGATCTTCTGGGGCTCCCGCAGGAACTTTTCGAGCACGGTCTTCAGTTTGGCAAAATTAGAGGACTGTGAAGCGAATGCGGCGACCTTCGATTTGATCCGTTCGGCGTCGGCACTCAGTCCCTTCAGCTGCAGAATTTCATCGGCCGAGCTCCGCTCCTCGATGAATTCCTTGAGGAGCTTCAGGAAGTGGAAGTCGGGGTCGACCGGGCCCTTCTTGAAGGAATCCACTTCATGCAGAAACTGCTCAAACGCCCGCTCGCTCTTGAGCGCCTGTTTGACGACGGTCTTCCAGGCTTCTTTTTGCTCACGGGCATATTCGGCAGTCAGCCCCTCGTCTTCCAGAAGATGCAGCAACTCCCAATACCGGCCCGTCCGGATGCATTTCTCGATGTCCCTCCGGATGCGCTTCTTCTTACTCAAGGGATTCCAGCTCCTCTTCGGCCTGTTCCATGATCTCGAGCAGCAGGTCTTCCAACTCGTCCATCCGGTCTTCATCCTCGCCGGCCCGAATCGCCTCCTCGTAGCTCGTGGCGACGCGCTGAATCTCTCGCCTGACTCCGTCGGGAAGCCTCTCGTCCCCCGCCAGTCTTCTGGCCTTTTCCGCGATGTAGTTGACGGGAGTCTCGACCGCCTCGGGTTCGGCAGCATCCTGGGCGACCGTTCTCTGCCGCGTGTCCAGGGTCACTTCCTTGCGGTTGTCGTATCCTTTCTGGTCGATGCAGACCCGAACCAGCCCTTCACGGTCGTAGGCGAATTCCACGACCACGGGAGAGAAGGCGGGTGCCGGCCGGAGGGGAAAGTAGAAATCGCCAACAGGAGCGTTTTCGGAGCACCACTGGCTTTCTCCCTGGAACACCTCCACCTGTACCCCCCGCTGATTGTCCCCCGTGGTCCGGTAACCCTCGGCGCGACTGACGGGGATCCTCGTGTTTCTGCGAATGATGGTGGAAAAGTGGTCCGCGTCGCCGGTCTCCGGATTCAGCTCATCGATGGTCTTGATGCCCAGGGAGTGGGCCGTGACATCCAGCAGGATCTGGCCTACCGAATCCCCGGTGATGAGCCCTCCTTGGATGGCGGCTCCCAGTGCGACACAAAGATCCGGATCGACGGAGTGGGCCACGGTCTGATCGAACAGCTCCGAGAGGGCCTCATAGACCGCCGGCATTCGAGTGGCGCCTCCCACGAGGATGAGCTTCCCGATCTCCGCAGGCTCGAGGTGGGCCTCCCCGAGAACCTCTTCCACAATATCCATGGTCCGCTCGACCAGGTCCTCAGTGAGCGCCTCGAACTTCGCACGGGCCAATTCGAGATCGAGGCTCAAAGGCTTGCCGTCCAGCATGGCCACGGCAACCTCATGGATTTGGACGTAGGGTCTATCCGAGAGGGCGATCTTGGCCTTCTCGGCAATCTCGAGCAGCCTCACCTTCAGGCTCACACTCTCTTCCAGAGCCTCGCAGCCGGTCTGGGATCTCAATTCTTCCAGCAGGTATTCCTTGAGCCGTTCGTCGAAATCATCGCCCCCGAGAGCCGTGTCGCCGCTCGAAGCCAGCACCTCCTTGATTTCCCCCTTGATCTCGATGACCGACACATCGAAAGTCCCACCGCCCAGGTCGTAAACCAAAACGTACGGAGACCCCACCTCCGTTTCAGCACGCACATGGTCATACACCAGCGCGGCCGCCGTCGGCTCGTTCACGATGCGCACCACCTCGAGCCCCGCAAGCTCCCCCGCCTGGATGGTGGCTCTCCGCTGAGCGTCGTCGAAGTAAGCCGGCACCGTGATCACCACCTTTTCAACAGCCTCTCCCAAATGCTCCGACGCACGATCGGCCAGATACTTCAAAATGTACGAAGAGATCTCCTCCGGACGGAAGCTCTTTTGACCAGCAGAGACCGGGGTCTCCTTACCCATCAAACGCTTGACGGAGACAACGGTATCTTCCGGAAACGCCGCCCGCCGATTCCTGGCCCGCTTTCCTACCCAATGACGGCCATCGCCCGGATCGAAGCTCACAACCGAGGGCAGAATGGCAGATCCTTCCTCCACGGGAATCGCCCGAGGATATCCATCTTTGAGAAACGCGATGACCGAGTTGGTCGTTCCGAGATCGATGCCACAAACCAGGGATTTCATGATGCTGTGCTTCCTTTGACAATAGGAATGGAGTCGTCTGCAGCCCCGACCACGACCTTGGCAGGCCTCAGGACGATGCCGTCCTGGAGATAACCCGGCTGAATCACTTCGCAAATCTCCAGCGCCGGCGAGTCGGGGCTTCGATTGAATACCGCCTCGTGTATCCTCGGATCGAAAGGGACACCCTCGTCGAGAACCATCTCGATACCCACGGAGCCGGCAAAGACTTCCAGCTTCTTGACAACCATGTTCACGACCTGGGCGTGCTGACGGGACATGAGGCCGGGGTTCTGAAAGGCCCTTTGGAGGTGGAAGACCGAGTCGCAAAGATCCAGGAGGGGCGCCACATTCGTTCGCTTCCTGGCGGCGGCCTCCTGCTCGCGGCGCACTTCCTCGATCAGTATGGACTGCTTTCTGAGAAGCTTCTTG
>CAZEOY010000084.1:0-9683 GCA_964513835.1 uncultured Syntrophobacteraceae bacterium | reverse complement strand
GCCGAAACACGGGTAGGCAAAGTCCCTGCGCAACGAAAAAGCCCTTTCGTATTCTCTTATGGCCTCGGCATACCTGCCAAGGCTTTCCAGGACATCAGCCAGATTGTTCGCTGCCTCGGCGTATTCAGGGCACAGCTCGAGAGCTTCACGGTAAAGCCTTTCCCTCTCGAGCAGACTGCCCACTTCGAGACTGCCCTGATCCAAATGAAGCGCTCTCGAGAAAAGGCCTTGGGCATTCGCGCAGTCTGCGGAGAAAAGGTATGCCGGGGCTGCGCATTCCATTGCCACACACGCGAGCACCACGATCCAGAAGAAAGCCCGATCAGCCTTCACGTCCGAACCTCTAAACCGGATCATTCGAAGATCCCCGGCCCCATTTATGCGACCCTGATGGTCGCCAGGATATGAGAATGAATGAAAATTTACCTAATATTTGCGCTTTTTGGGAATCCTGACAAGCCTTTTTGTCTTGCCTTTTTGTCCTGCCGTGACAGGGAACCTTCCGATCCCCTGTCGGCCAGTCCATGGCCTCTGCCGCAATGGTCGCCACCTGGGCTGAGTGAAGAGATCGACTCTGGAACCTTGAGCCTGGCCGTCCCTTAACACAACGTTGTACACTTGACGCATGCGAAGGATTACTCTTATTATAGAAAACCAATGCTTGGAAACTCTCATACGATCTGAGTCAAAGGTGGAATATCATGGCAAACACATTCTTTGCTAAACCCAACAAAAACAGCAACTTCATCGTTAAGAATATCAACGGCACATCTGTATTGAAGTGCAAATGTGGAAGCTGGCTCAGACATTGGAGAATCGGCACGGGTTCGCTGAGAGCAATATGTTCGGTTTTCGGATGCAGTAATGTTGCCCAGGTCGGTGCGCACATTCTTTCCACGGACAGGAGAACTGATCGTCAATGGTGGATCGCTCCATTCTGTAAAGCACATAATATACACACCAATGAATCCCACATGTTCTTGAAGAGCAATATAAGACTCATTTCAGCCAATCAAAATCTTACCTGCCAAAGCTCCAATTGGCCTCCCGGTAAGTGATAGACGGTCGGCCTTGATTTCCTCATCGACATCATTGCCTCCTATTCTCGAAAGTCTGTTGAAGGACCATCATGATGCGTGTTACTAATATTTCTTTAAGGCCTCGGTGTGCGGGATTGTTCTTGTGCACGGTTCTGGTCCTGACGGTGCCTGTTCCGGCCCCGGCAGGCGGAGGACCGCCGCTGGGCTACTGGGTGATTACGGGGGGTCAGGCGGCGCCCTGGGCCACCGCGACAGACCTGGACGATACTTTGCTCATTGGAATGATCGTTGGGTTTGGAGGTGATGAGGTTCACTCAGCATCGGGGCTCGGCTGCCGGCAAGCCCGCTATGAGACGAGATCGGTTCCTGCAGAGGGGCTTTTTCAGGGGAATCTTCCGGCACCGGCTGAAGCGTCGGCATCCAGGCTGGGCTTCGAGCATTTTCCCGTGGAAAGCGTCCTGGTTACTTGCGACACAGGCGTTTTCGACTACCACATACTGAGGGCCGGAGCGATGCTTGTGGCTTTGGACAATGTTATCTGGACGCTGAATCCCAAAGTCTCCAATCCGTAAGATGAATTGAGGAAGATGAATCATGACCCGGGGGAATCCGTTCGATGCGAGGGCAGTCCTGCCAGGCACCCAGGCACCCACCTGCTATTACCGGCTGAAGGCCCTGGAAGAGGCCGGCCTGGGAGAGATATCCCGGCTCCCCTTCTCCATTCGAGTCCTGCTGGAATCTCTTTTGCGGCAGATTGACGGTTACACCGTCACCCTGGAGGACGTGGAACGGCTTGCCAGTTGGGATCCCGCCCACGTGGCCCCCGTCGAGATACCATTCAAGCCGGCGCGCGTTCTGCTGCAGGACTTCACGGGGGTACCCGCCGTGGTCGATCTGGCCGCCATGCGTTCCGCCATGTTCCGGGCCGGCGGAGACCCCAAGCGCGTCAACCCCCGCATCCCCGTCGATTTGGTCATCGACCATTCGGTCCAGGTGGATGAGTTCGGGTCGGGCTCGGCGCTTCGCGCCAATGCAAAACGCGAATTCGAGCGCAACCGGGAGCGGTACGAATTCCTGAAATGGGGTCAGAAGGCTTTTTCCAACTTCCGGGTAGTGCCCCCTGCAACCGGCATTGTGCACCAGGTGAACCTGGAATACCTCGCCGGGGTGGTTCGGATTCGACATGAAAACGGCCATCGGGTCGCTTTCCCGGACACCTTGGTGGGGACCGACAGTCACACGACCATGATCAACGGTCTCGGCGTCCTGGGATGGGGCGTGGGTGGCATCGAGGCCGAAGCGGTCATGCTGGGCCAACCCCTCTTCATTTTGACTCCCCGGGTAATGGGATTCGAGCTCACCGGTCGGCTCCCCGAGGGCGCCACAGCTACGGACCTGGTGCTCACCGTGACACAGATGCTTCGCGCCAGGGGAGTCGTGGACAAGTTCGTAGAGTTTTTCGGACCGGGAGTGCCGATGCTCAGCCTGCCCGATCGAGCCACCATCTCGAACATGGCTCCCGAGTATGGCGCAACCATTGGGTTTTTCCCGGTTGATCGCGAAACCCTGCGCTACCTGGCGCTCTCGGGCAGAAGCGAGGAGCAGGTGGACCTTGTGGAGAGATACGCGCGAGCGCAGGGGCTCTTTCGGTCGGAGGGCACCCCGGACCCGATCTACAGCGAGATCCTCAGCCTGGATATGGGAACGGTGGAGCCCAGTCTTGCAGGTCCCAGGCGCCCCCAGGACCGCGTTTCTCTGAGGGACGTCAGCACAAGCTTCACCAAGGCTTTCCCTCAAGCTGTTCCCGCACCAGCGGATGAGCTCGGCCACGGGTCCGTTGTCATCGCCGCCATCACCTCGTGCACCAACACCAGCAACCCCAGCGTCATGCTGGGCGCAGGGCTTCTGGCCAGAAAGGCCGTGGAAAGGGGGCTCGCAGTCAAACCCTGGGTGAAGACCAGCCTGGCTCCAGGCTCCACGGTGGTTACCCGTTACCTGAACGAGGCGGGACTGACTCCTTATCTCGAAGCGCTGGGCTTCCACCTGGTCGGATACGGGTGCACCACGTGCATCGGCAACAGCGGTCCGCTGCCCGATGAGATTGCCGCAGCGATTCGTGAAAGGGACCTTTCGGTAACGGCGGTGCTCTCGGGCAACCGAAATTTCGAGGGCCGCATTCATCCGCTGGTACGGGCCAATTACCTGGCCAGCCCGCCGATGGTCATCGCCTATGCCTTGGCCGGCACCATTGATATCGATCTGGTCGGGGACCCCATCGGCACCGACCGGGAGGGCCGTCCAGTCACCCTCAAGGACATCTGGCCGAGCGAAAACGAGATTCGAGGCGCCATCGACCGCTGCCTTCATCCGGATATGTTCCGGCAGCAGTACAGCGACCTTTTCACCGGCAACGACATGTGGAATGCGGTTCCACCGCGGGAGGGTGACGCCTACAGGTTTGATCCCGCCAGCACTTACATCAAGGAGCCACCCTATTTTGTGCATGTCACGGACGAGCCGCCGCCCCGGGGGGATATCCTCTGCGCCAAGGCGCTCGCTCTGCTTGGGGACAGCGTCACTACCGACCACATTTCCCCCGCCGGCTCCATCCCGGCGAACAGCCCTGCCGGCCTCTACCTCCTCCAGAGGGGAATCAGCGAGGCGGATTTCAACCAGTACGGGACGAGGCGGGGCAATCATGAACTGATGGTCCGCGGCACCTTCGCCAACATTCGCATTCAAAACAGGCTGGTGCCCGAAAGAGAGGGCGGATATACAGTCTACCAGCTGACCGGAGAGACCATGCCCATCTACGAAGCCGCCATGAAGTACGCGGCCGACGGGACCCCGACCATCGTGCTGGCAGGGAAGGAGTACGGCACCGGGTCCAGCCGCGACTGGGCCGCCAAGGGTCCGTTCCTGCAGGGAGTAAAGGCGGTGATCGCCGAGAGCTTCGAGCGCATCCACCGCAGCAACCTGGTGGGCATGGGTATCCTGCCGCTCCAGTTCAGGGACGGCCAGAGTGCCCAGGGGTTGGGACTCACGGGATTTGAAACCTTCGACATACTGTGCGGACCTGGCGATGCCCTGCAGCCCAAGCAGGTGATCACCGTCCGTGCCGTGGATGCCGCAGGCGGGTCCATCGATTTCAAGGTGGTGTGCCGCATCGACACGCCGGTCGAAGTCGAATACTACCGCAACGGCGGTATACTCCAGACGGTGCTCCGTCAGATGATAAAGGTCTGATCTGAGCGGTTGGCCTTTGGCGCTTGATAAGAGAGTAGGAGGAGTCAATCCACCCGAAAGCGGTAATCCCAGCCCCTGCCCCCATTGATCCCATAAGTTTCCAGCCGGCCGAGGAGAAGATCGCTGCTCCGGGCTGTCAACCGCAGCAGGTAGAATTCGTTTTCCCCACTGGAGGGCAAGTTTGCCAGGAATTCGGTGGTGCGTGTCATCCCATCCGACACCGTTTCGATTCGCTGGAACGGCTCGCAGCGATAGCGCTCGATGACATACACGTAGCTGAGTCCTTCCCCCACCGGCTCCCAGGCAAACTTCACGGGGCCGGTGAAAGACATCTTGCCCTCACACTGTGAATGCCACCGTAGCATGCCCTGATTGTTGTCCTGCGGGCTGGTGAGGTGGATGATTCGGTGAAGATCGACTGGCAGTTCCTGCTCGCTGCCCCCCTCCATCACACTGAAGGTTTTCCAGGCGATCAGGTCCCCAGCCCGGCCCCGGGTATCCGTTCGGATGCGGACATCCATACCATAACGGCCGGGGGGCAGGCCGGACATCTCGAAATGTCCATCCCGGTATTCCACTCGAGCCTGTTGTTCTTTACCCGTCGACTCGTTCCGAAGCCAGAATTTGGCCGGACTTGACGTGAAGGTTGTCACGGGCTGTCGATCGTAAAGGAGGTGCCCCCTGATGACGGGAAAGTTCTCCTTTTGCATGATTCTCGACGCATCCGAAGCCAACTGGTCGGGGCTTCGCGCGTAGTCATAGACGGCCAGCTCGTCGAGCTTGCCTCTGAACTGCCTTCCGGGAAGCCCGGACGTGGATCCGATTCTGAGGACATCCAGATCGCTGCCCACTTTGAAGGGCGCCTTCCGATGACCGAAGGGTCGACCGTTCAGAAAAACATGGAAATCATTGGCTTCTGCATCGCGCGTGATGGCCAGATGGACCCAGGTACCGGGCGTCAGCAAGCTCTGCTTGTCATGAAGCGTCCAGGAAAAATGTCCTCCGTTCTCACTGTGGATGAATACATGGCTGGTCCCACCGTCCCGCACATCCACCGTCCAAAGGGCCGACCGCAGGACGGGCAGGTATTCTGCAACGGCCAGAGCCCCTCCATCCACCTGAAACCAGAGCTCAACCGTGTAGGAACCTTTGAATATCATTTCTGTCTCGGCGGTGGTCACGTATTCCAGTCCCGTGTCCACCAGGTGAACCGACTTGCCCGATTTGCCAGGTGCGAACCGGGTTTCTCCCTCTCTCTTTCCGGACTTGACGAGGGTGAGTCCCTTCGCCTCGAGACCACCGTCGAAGGGGATCAGGATTTTCGCTGGATCATTCTTTCCGGAGCCGATCCTCAACGGAACGCTGACCTCACGTTTGGAAGGCTTCGACTGGATGGGCTCGCGACTTGCCGGACCCAGACGGGTGGATGAGGCAGGAGCCCGGTGAGTCGATGGCTGCTCCGACTGCCGCCCGAGCTGCGAAATCATGACGGCCGAGATCAGCGTCAAGAAAAGCCCGGCAGCCGCCAAAAGCCGCTTTCTTTTGATCCCTCCTGAAACCGCCGGAGGATTCAGCAGAGTTTCCAAAGCCTGTCTCAACTCGCGCACGTCCCGATATCGATCTCCAACGGCCGGCTCCGTCATACGATCCAGCACCCGGGCCAATCCCTCGGAGATGTTCACATGGGGCCGGAAATCCGGGGGCTTTCCCTGCCTCAGGATCTCGGACGGCTCCACATGGGAGAGCAGATAGATCAGCGTCATCCCGAGGGAGTAGATATCCGAGGCGGGAGCCGCCCCGCCAATGAATTGTTCGGGCGCCGGGTAACCGTGAGTTTCCGCGGGGAGCGTTTCCAGGGGATCTCTTTGATGCAGCACCTCCTGAACGGCCGAGAAATCGATCAGAAACGCCGATCCGTCGGTTCCGATGACCACGTTCCCGGGCTTGATGTTGCGATGGAGCACCGGTGGGGAAAAGCCATGGAGGTACTCGAGGACGTCCACGAGCTCGACCGCGAGCTCGAGGGCTTGACGCTCGGTGTAATGCCGCCCCGCGCCGATCAGCTCGGCCAGGCTTTTCCCCTCGATGTATTCGTGGATCAGGTAGACGTTGACGTCGGATTCCGTCCGGTCTTCGATGTAGTCCACGAAACCCGGGATTCTCAAGTGATTCAGCTGGGAAAGGATTCGGGCTTCCCGCGCAGGCAGGCTCAGATCTTTGACCTCACGGGCCTCCAGGAGAGACAGGTGTTTGACGACACAGCGCCGGGACTTCCGGGTATCCTCGGCGAGATAAGTGGTCCCCGCCCGCCCCTGGCCCAAAAGCCTTTCGATCCGAAACCTCCCCTTGAGGAGAAACCCCTTTTTCATGAGTCCATCTGCATTTGTTTCACCCATATTCGTCGGATTCGCTTCCTTTTCAGCGGCTTATATGGCCCTATCTCACCGATTTTGCGGAAATTACTGACGGCAGGGACAGAGGAACCCTGCCCATGGCCCGTTGCCTCACGCCCGCAGATCCCCCTCTGGCAAGCCGCTCTCCATCGATCGCAGATCGGCGAACGTCATTTCATCCGCATTGGCCTCTCATCCCTCGACCGATGCAGGATTGGGACCGTTTACACGTTCTTCGATATCGGATATGCCCCTTCGATATTTCATCAGAAAAAGAATGTGGACTGAAATCACCGAATCCTGCCGGTAGGGTCGGTGTGGTCCAAAGGAGCACCGATTGGTTGTTGAACGGAAACTCGAAACCGCAGCTTCCGTCAGCCTCTCTCACTGCTTATATGGATATCTGTTGTGATGGGAACCGCTCCCGGCATGACGGGAGGGAGGGGATGGTCGGTGCCGGACTACAGTCGACGCAGTCGGGAAGGACTACCTGGAGGGGATATATGAGCGATGGAATTCTTTTTACAGCGTGCCGCATTGGTTCGTTGACCCTGCCCAATCGGATGGTCATGGCTCCGCTGACCCGAGGCCGGGCCGAGGCTGAAGGAACTCCCAATGACCTGATGGCTCGTTATTATCGGCAGCGGGCGGAAGCGGGCCTGATCGTTTCGGAGGCAACGGCCATCTCACGGGGCGGCGTGGGGTGGCTGGGGGCTCCCGGCATATACACGGACCCCCACGTGGCGGGATGGCGAAAGGTGACACAAGCGGTCCATGAGGCGGGAGGCCGCATCTTCCTGCAGCTCTGGCACATGGGACGCGCCTCGCACCCCGATTTCCTGGACGGGGAGCTCCCCGTCGCTCCTTCGGCCACGGCAGCCGACGAATGGTCCCACACACCGCTCGGGAAAAAGCACTATGTCACGCCGCGGGCTCTGGAGCTGGACGAGATTCCCGGCATTGTGAACGATTATGCCGCTGCAGCCGTGCGAGCGCGGGATGCGGGTTTCGACGGGGTGGAGATCCACGGGGCCAACGGCTATCTCATCGACCAGTTTCTGAGGGATGGCTCCAACCGGCGCACCGATGGTTACGGCGGGAGCGTCTCCAACCGGGCGCGGTTCCTCCTCGAAGTGACGGAAGCGGTTTGCGCCGCATGGTCGCCGGACCGCGTCGGCGTGAGGCTCTCCCCCACCGGCGCCTACAACGACATGCGCGACAGCGATCCACCCGCCACCTTCGGGTATGCCGTGGAGGCGCTGAACCACCTCAACCTGGCCTACCTTCACCTCATGGAGGCGCTCCCGGGCCATCCCCTGGCGGGAACCCATGAACGCATCTCCCCCATGCTTCGAAGCCTCTACAAGGGAATGCTCATCATCAACGGCGGCTTCGACGCGCAACTGGCAAGCGCCGCCCTCGCAAGAGGGGAGGCCGACCTGGTGGCCTTCGGGATGCTGTTTCTGGCCAATCCGGACCTCGTGCGGCGTTTCCGAAACGGAGCCGGTTTCAACGCACCCGACTACGCAACCCTCTACACTCCCGGCCCCAAGGGATACATCGACTATCCAACGCTCGACGGTTCCGGCTGAGAGTCGTTTTTGGGCATCATGAGGATTTGCCGGGCTCTTTGAAGTTCTGAGGCATTAGAAAGTGTTCCAACACCGTGTGTTCCAACACCGACCCGGCTCCACTCATCGTCATCCCAGCATGTCCCTGGCGGGAAACCAGAGGCTTCCCAACGCAGTTGATTCCCCGCCGGAAGCACGCGGGATGACGTACAGGGAGCGGTGCATCCGATGTGATTCCCTGGGCTCACGCCTGAAGGATGAATGGCCCCGGGGCCAGCGTTCCGGTCCTGATGGCATTCGCCTCAGGGAATGAAATGTGGCTCCTCGGCAACGGTCTTCAGGCATTCTTCGAGGGGCATGTCCCAGTAGAGCTCAAACCATTTCCCCGTGTGCCGCATAGAGGACACGTTGAAACGGTCAGTCCACCCGTATTCCATCCTCGCGAATTTGACCTCGAAGAATTCTGTGATGCACTCCGGCGCCGGACAGCGGTACTTCGCAACGAAGTAAAAAGAATTGCCATGCCACCTGGAGAATATGTCCACGATGTAGTTGAACCTCGCATCCTCCGGTGGCGGCTTCACATGCTGCGGCTTGATCACGGAAGCGATGAGCTCACCGGCGCGCATTCGACTTGTGCCTTGAACGTCTCCGACGCCTTGGGCCTGGAAGGCCTGGCCGGCGCCTTGCCCCACGATTTCTTGAACATGAGACAGAACCCCCTTTTCGGCCTGCAGGCACTACCTGCGAAGAGAGTGGAAAACGTAGGGAGCCACCGCGAGCCAGATGGGAATGAACACCCAGACGCGGCCGGCAAGAACATTGTAGTCGTGCAGGAGCCTGCTCCAGGAATGGCCGGCCACGTAATGCCCGAACAGGAATTCGAAGGCCAGGGTCAGAATCACCCAGGTGCACCCGACGCCCAGGGCCTGCTCCGAGCTGTCCAATGGCCAGATCGCCGTCACGCCCCCTATGTAGACCGTGAACAACACCAGTCCCGACAAAGTCGATAGCTGATGAGCCCGCAGCTCACTCATCTGTTTGCCGTAAGTCGCTTCCCGAAGTGCTCCGTTGGCAATGGCGATCACCACCATGGGCGCCCAGGCCAGTGCGTATCTCCACATCGCTTTCCCTTTGTGGGCCCTGATCAATCATGAGGCCACAGCCTGATCCGCGCCTGCCGATCACCTACAGATAGGCCTTCGAAATCGAAAGCCAGTGCAGTCCCGCGTGCTATGATGGTTTCCGGCTGCGGCGGGGTGTCCAGCGCCAGGGGATCTTGCGCCAGATTTCGCCGTGGCTCCAGGACTGGTAGGCCCATCTGAGCCAGCTCAAGACCGAGAGTGCAAGCCAGAGGGCCCAGAGGAGCATGAGCACCAGGTACACCAGGAGCGGGACCGAGAGAACCCAGGGCCGGGGGAGAACGGCCGTGA
>CAZEOY010000083.1:0-9701 GCA_964513835.1 uncultured Syntrophobacteraceae bacterium | reverse complement strand
CAGTCGAGATGAGGGGTATGAGCATTGGCGACGGCGTTTCCTTCAGCATCCTTCCGGAAGCCGATGCCATCCATGACGATGAACGTGAGCGGTCCCGAAGCACCGCGTTTTTGAGCATCATGATGAGTCACTGAGCTGCCACCTTTCTGTCGAAGGTCAAAGGGTCAATGGAAAAGCACTAACGCGAACGGCGCGGTTGGCGCTGTTTCGGCTTTTCTGTCAGTGTGACGGTGTGGGTCTTGGTGTCCCCGCTCCAGCGGACCACCTCGACCTGAATGCGATCTCCAGGCCGGTACTTCCGGACCTTGCGGATGGCGGAATCTGCATCGGTCACCCGCTCGCCTTCAATGCGCACGATGGTATCGCCCCCCACGATCACGATCTTGTTGCCGACCTGGGCACGCTCACGGCCGCCGCGCAATCCCGCCCGGTCCGCCGGGCCACCCTGGACCACCTCGACCAGCATGGCGCCGGATTCGACGGGAAGCTTCAAGTCTTCAGCCAGGTCCCGCGTCAGGGTCATGAGAGAGGCCCCGATCCAGGGGTATGCGTAGTAGCCCTTCTCCATGAGGTCGTTGAGAACCATCTTGGCTGTGTCGATGGGGATGGCGAAGCCGATGCCGACGTTCGAGCCCGTGGGGCTGAAGATCGCCGTGTTGATCCCGATCATTTTGCCCGACGAGTCGATGAGGGGGCCTCCGGAGTTTCCGGGATTGATGGAGGCATCGGTCTGGATGATGTCTTCCACGGGCAGACCACTGGTCGCCCGAAGCATCCGGCCCACGGAGCTGATCACGCCCGTCGTCAGGGTCTGGCCAAGGCCGAAGGGATTGCCGATTGCCAGCACCTTCTGCCCCACCTTCAAGTTGCTTGAAGTCCCCATGGGAATCACGGCCAACTCTTCACGTCGAACTTCTATCTTGACAACGGCCAGATCGGTGTCGGGATCGGAGCCCACCAGTGTCGCCGTATACTTCTTGCCGTTGTTCAGGGTCACCTCAAGCTTGCGGGCATCCTCGATCACGTGATGATTGGTCAGGATGTAGCCACGAGGATCGATGACGGCACCCGATCCCGCACCCTGCCTCGGAACCACGTTGAAGAAGAAGTCCTGTTCCAGGACTGTGCTCGTAATGTTGACCACGCCCGGAGCAAGGCGCTGGTAGAGCTCGATGTTGTTCCTTTCGTCCTCGGTCAGCGAAAGAGCAGCCTGCGGCCAGGAGAGGAGGAGGGCTCCCAGCACTACGATCATGGTCCGCAGCAAAAGAGGTTTGGAAATTCTCATGGTTGTCATCGTCCTTTTGTGCTCGTTCCTTACAATTGTGCGATGGGTGGCAGCCTGAATGACGTGCTTTCTCTCCATGGTCTTTGAGATCTGCCCGCGGCTGTCGCGTCAGACCTTCGCCGAAGCTCGCTCACCGCATTCCCCGACCACCCCGTCGGGGTGAATAGATGCTGCGAATGATCCATGTGACGATGAGAATCGCGAGCACCCAGCCCACCCATCGTCCCCAGGTATGAATGATGCCCGGAGCGACCTTCCTGATCTGATTCACGGGTATGGAGAATCCAATCCCTATGCTCGATCCGGTGGGGCTGAATATCATGGTGTTCATGCCAATCAGCTCACCCCTGGAGTTCACCAGGGCCCCGCCGGAGTTGCCAGGATTAATGGCTGCATCCGTCTGGATCAGATTGCGCATGATGACCCCTCGGTGACGGATATTGCGGCCCGTCATGCTGACGATTCCCACTGTGAGGGTCTGTCCCAATCCGAAAGGGTTTCCGATGGCCAGAACTTTTTCTCCGACCCGAACCCTGTCCGAGTCCCCCAGTACTACCGGAAATACGGGCGTGCCGCCCGTATCGATGCGCAGCACGGCAACGTCGTGCTGGGGTGCCGCGCCGACGACCTCGGCCATGAAATGCCGACCGTTGCCCAGCGAAACCTGAATGTTCTTTGCCTCCGCAATGACATGGTGATTGGTCACAATAATGCCATCTTCAGTCAGGACAATACCGGACCCCGATCCCCTTTCGGGAACGACGCACAGGAAGTAATCCGGTTCACACGCTTCGGTGGTGATGTTGACGATGGACGGAGCAACGCGCTCATAGACCTCCACGGTGTTGAGCTCCTCCTCCGTGAGACCGCTGCCGAAGCTCGGATGCCAGAGAATCGCCAGACTGAACAGAATGACAGGAGGGATGGAGCAGATTTGTGTGGCCTTGGTCCGGGACAGGTTTGACATGATCTCACAGTTTAACTGATAATGCGTTGGTGTCCATCTTTCAATCACTTCGTATTATTAAACACGATCGGCCGGTTCTGCAAAGGGAATGGACAGTCGGAATCCAAGGGGATTCTGAATTCGGGCCGTCGGACATGGAAGTGATGGACGGAATCCATGGAAAGAACGATCCAGATTATGCCCCTCAAAACCTCTCAAGCTCATTCTGTATTCCGGAGACTCGTTGATATGAGTCCCTGGTTCTGGGTTTCGGGTATTTATGGAGCCCAGATGCTGGGGGCGATCATCGTTACCTTCTGCTTCAAGGTGAAGGCCCAGGATACCTGGCTGCCCATAGCTCTGCTCGCTTGCGGCACGATCTCAGCGGCGTTCTTCGGGTACCGGGACCGAGTGAAGGCCATGACGCCTTTGCTTTGCTGGTTGCCACTGGTCCTCTACGCGCTTTTCATCTTTTCATTGTCACACCGAAGTTTCGGCGGTGCGGAGTTGACTTTCAAGGCTGACTACTTCCACCTGGTTGAATTCTTCACCTTCGCTCTTTTCCTCTCCTTTCTCTGGCAGCCCGTCCTGCGACGCGGAAAACCCCTGTTGTTCTTCTTCTGCGTCGTCGCCTCGGGAGTCCTCTATGGGATTGCAGACGAATTACACCAGGCCCACATTCCGGGCCGCGATGCGAACGTCATGGATATTGTCTGGGATGTTGCGGGGCTCAGCATCGGCTGCGGCGCCTACCTCCTGGCCAGAAGGCTCCACGAATCCATGGCCGCACGGATCCACGGACGGCCCCTCGAGGAGTCGCGCACCGGGATTCGAGGGGATACAGCGGGGGAATCGTCCGAAGTGGGTTGAAACCCGGCTGAACGGAGGGCCTGATCTTCAGTTCAGCAGGTGAAGCAGGAGCCGGAGAACGAGGTGGGCCAGGAGTCCTGCCAGAATGTCGTCGAGCATGGCACCAAAACCCCCTTTGATCTCGGCGTCCGCCCACCGGATGGGCCAGGGTTTCCAGATGTCGAAGAGGCGGAAGAGGGCGAAGCCGGCAGTAAGGGTGACCCAGGAGGCCGGGAGCCAGAGCATGGTGATCAGGAAGCCGGCGAGCTCATCGACCACAACCTCGCGGGGGTCCTGCCGGCCGAGCTTGCGGATGGTGAGCTCCGCTCCGAATGTGCCCAGCACCGAGACAAGCAGGACGAAGGAGAGGGCGATGCCGGCGGGGAGCTGGGCCAGCAGGAAGGCTGTGGGAACACCTACCGCCAGCGTTGCCAGGGTTCCGCCGGCTGCCGGGGCTTTTCCGATGGCTCCGAGCGTGGCCAGGCCAATGAGAAAACGATTCATGGTCACAGTCCCTCTCAGCTTCACACTTTGACGCTTAAGAGCGCATTTGCTTTCGATTTTGGGAAATGATATGCGTAGATCTTCAGGGAAGCGAATTCTCCGGCATTCAACGTTCCCCGCTACTTCACTTCAATGGAAATCTCCATGAAGGCCGATGGTTACAGGCTTGCGACAGACGGCATTGACTCCCAGGGCAGCTTCTTTCGCCTCATCAATCCCGAAGACTATCCTCAGTACGGCATCGATTCACAGGATGTTCCCATGGGGACCTTCGCCTCGGAAGACCACCCCAGCTACCTGCCCAGCCGTTTCGGAGGCAACGCCTATGGGCTGGGGCTCATCGAACAGAGTGTTCTCACCGATGCGGATACCGAATTCCTGGAGAGCATTCATTTCGAAGATCCGCGTGAAATAGCCACCCATGCCCGCAGCCTTAACGCCATCTACCAGAAGCTCGGGCTGCTCATCCGCTTCAGCACATCGGGAAAGCGCTATTTTCTGATTCCCATCAATCTGGTGGCCCACTCCCTGCGAGAAATCAACGGCAAGGCCGACGAAATCGAGGAGCAGATCATCCGGTATATTTGGGAGACCCGGACCGAGCGGCTCGAGATCGGCCTGTTCACCACCGACCGCGACCTCATCGTGCACGAGTTGGCGGCACGCCTGTCCAGCCATCGCATGGTTCTCTTCGACTCGCTGGAGAAGCTGAATTCATGGCGAATTCCCCTGGACATCGTGATCATCCCCAACGACGTTTTCGACTACCTGCTGGGCCAGAAGCTCCCGCGCATTTCGAGAAGATCTTTGAGCCGCCAGCGCCTGCTCCAGTATGCCATGTATCTGGCTGGGAAGATATATGATCTCCTGGACCGAAACGGGCGATTCCTGGTTCTGGCCCATGCTCCGGCCCCGAGGGAGGAACACGTCTGCCGCGTGCGATTCAGGAGCGACGAAGAGCTCAAGTCCTTCCTGGTCTTTTCCCATATTTTCAACACGCGGCGGGACTATACAAGCTCTGCGCCCAAAACCGAAATGGATATTCACGTTGCAGACCTCCATTATTACCTGGGGCGCTTCGCATATTCCGAGCCGCATCTTCGACAGCTGTTCAATGAACAGCGTCCGGAGCAGCTGAGCATCGAGGAAATCCATGGGCTTCCGCGCCTGAATCTCAAGCTGCCGGAATCGTATATGAAGAATCCGGAGAAATCCTGGAAGGTCGCCTTCGAGCCTTATTTCTCGACCCTGCAGTTGAGAAGAAAATCGCCCAAGCATCAGAGTCATTACTGGGCAGAGCGGTTGGAGGTGGATTGCGAGCTCCCCGAGAGCCTGCTCGTGTACGCCAGCCGTCCCAGACAACCCGAAATCAGCCTGACAGACCTCGAGGACGAGATCAAGACATCGGGAATGCAGGGCTGCAGCCTGCCCCTGGTGGCCCAGTACCGGAACTCATTCAGGTATGTTCTGGATGTGCTCACCGTGATCACACAGATCCGCGATCAGGAATTCCACAAGCTCTCGGAGCTCGAGCGGACGCGCCTGAGCAATCCCTTCCGCAGCCACAGCGAGAGCTTCAATGCGGTGCTGCGGCTGCTGGCCCAGAGGTCCAGGCTGGAGAAGGTCCGGGAGATTCTGAACCCCGACCGCATCGAAGGGCCGGTCACACCCATTCTCGAAAACATCCCCAAACTTGCGCTTCACGGTTTGTCCCCCGCACAGCTGCGGGAGATCCTGCTCATTGTGGTGGGCCACAGCACCATGAGCCGCATCGTGTTCGGAAAACTTCCCGCCAAGACCCTCAAGCCTATCACGGATCGGGCGAAAGAGGGCAGCTACCCTGAAATTCTGGAGCTTTTGAGGGTCTGCCGGCTCATGAGCATCGCCGAAATCGCCGCCGCCCTGGGGGATGAGTTCACCGGAGAACAGGCCAGGGAGATTTATCGCATCTACGATGATGCCATCAACGTGGCGACCAACCCCAAGATCGACTGGGAAAAGCTCCACGATCTCAAGGTGAGTGCTTTGGGCG
Source organism: uncultured Syntrophobacteraceae bacterium (assembly GCA_964513835.1). Lineage (GTDB taxonomy): Bacteria > Desulfobacterota > Syntrophobacteria > Syntrophobacterales > Syntrophobacteraceae > JALOOX01. The sequence continues at coordinate 4,085 of CAZEOY010000083.1, read as the reverse complement.
GCGTGCGCAACAAGGCCATTCGCGAGATCATGAAGCTCTTCAACCTCTTTGAGTTCCTGGATGACTGGCAGGAATTCCTCGATAAGGGCGCCTTTGAGAGGGAGGTCATCTGCGATCACCAGCCCGACAAGCTTCAGCGACTGGAGGAGGCTCTTCAGCTGGCCCGCACGGCTCAGCGATTCAAGGAGCAGTTCCTCGGAGACTACCTCTTCGGCGAGTCTTTTCTGTTTCGGCAGTTTCTGGAGACCGAGTTCCACGGGACGGGTCACCTGCTCCCCAGGCTGGGGGCTTACGCCGGCTTCATCCTCCTCTGGATCGCGGTTCACTCCTCGGAGAAGCGCATCGTCAACTTCAACCCGATGTTGGCGGCTGTCCCCGAAGACCGGACCGAGGAGCGGGCCGCGCAGATCCGTGAGACGTTGAACCGCATCGAAATCGAGCGTCTTCACACCGCGTTCTTCCAGGAGGTCAGGCAGACGCTGGCTGCGGGACGTTCGGCCTTCGTCTTCGACAGCGGCGTCCGAATGGTCTTGAATCCGGAAACGCGGGCACTGGATGTTTCCTATGTGGATGTCGATGAGAATCTGGTGCAGATCGAGACCCTGCTCTTTCATTTCGAGTCCCAGAGGCTGCGGGGGATCTCCCTGAAGAGCTTCCAGGACATGGAGCGCCTCTTTTCGGAGCTTGCCAGTTATCGAGACTACCTGGCGCAGGAGCAATGTTACCTGAGGTGCGACCCTTTCCATCGCTCGGAGATTCTCGAAGAGAAGGGAAAGACGATCGGCGAAATGGAGGCGTGGTTGAAGGGGATCTTTCGGAGCCAGATCTTCATTCCCGAGGAAATCTACGAGACCATCGGTGTGCTGGCTCGCCACTGTCCTCAGGTCCTCAGGCTCGTGCTGCCCGAGTTCCACGTCTTCGGCAGTCTCATCGAGCACTGGCCGACGCGTCAGAAGCAGCCCCTGGGAAGCTACGTCATGCACTGCCTGGAGAAGTTCCAGGCTCTTATCACGAAGAATCGGGGGGCATTCCAGGATCCGAACACCTTCTATCAGCTCGCCAAGCATGAATTCGGCCCCCTCGCCGAGGAGGGGATCGGAGCCAGCCACGCTCAGCTCGACATACTGGAGTACCTTCTGGACCGGATCCAGCAGCGCCCCCATTACTACCAGGCGCTGACCCTGGCCCTGCTGTTTCAGGACATCGGAAAGATCGAGTCCTACGGCGAGGTGCATCCCGAGGTTGATCTGTGCTGGACTCACGCGGCGAGGGGGGCGCAGGTTCTTCTAAAGGCCGGGATCCTGAAGAGCTACGATCTGGACTCCCATGTGGAGGACCTGGTCATCCGGCTGGTGCTCCATCACGGGTTGAGCGGGCACATCCTGCTGGGTGAGGAGCCGCTGACCGCCCTGGAGCATTACACCCGCTACGGGGACGACCGTCTGATCGATGTATTCATCCTCCACTCCATTCTTGCCGCTGCCGCCGTGGAAGAGGGACTGATGGTCACGGATCTTCTGGATCAGTTCCTCTCCCATCGGGCGCTGGCCCTGCAGATCCTTTCGCTTTCGGCGGATTGGAGCCAGAGGTTGCGGGAGATGCTTCGCGAAAAGGGCGAGGCGGTGTTGACGGATTTCCGCCTGACCGCCGATGGCGTACCGATGATGCCTGACAAAGGAACCCACTACTGCGGGTTCACGGACGAAGATCTCGAGGATGAATCCGTGTGGCATGGCAGGCAGTGCGCAGCGCTCGAGAGGCTCCTGAAGCTGATGTCGCTCCCCTGGGTGGATTACCAGGACCTTCAGATGTACCTGCTGCGGATGCCGGTCAACTTCATCTACCACAAGAAGAAGCTCAAGAGCGTCGGGCTGGAGACCTTTGAGCGGCAGATCAAGTCAGCTGAAAGACTGCTCCACATCCTGTCGCAGCTCGATGCCGAAATCCGCTACTACCTGCTCTACTGCCTGGATCACCTGGGGGCGGGCATGCGGGTTTACCATTTCGCTCCCCTCGGCCGTTTCCTGGAGCCCGAAAACTGCGTCAAACTCCTGCTCATTGCATTTCAGACGTTCCACAAGCAATATGGCCCGGAGACGCGCGGTGGGCTGATCAGCTTCAGAAGGCTGGGGCAGGTCGTGGACCGCAGGCATCAGGTGGTGAGCAGCATACTGACGGACATGCCATTCCCGACGCGTTGTTTTGATCCCGTATCCACGGCGTCCATCTCTGAGAATTTTGGAGAGATCCGCTTCGAGGCGAACCCTCAGGAGCCGGCCATTCAAGTGGTTTACAGGGATGCGACGGAATACCATCAGATGGCGGAAGCCCTGATCGGGAGCTGGAGCCATGAGGATCTGTCGCGCCGTTTTGCCCAGCTGGTCGGGGAGCTGAAGTTCAAGCTTCCTTACGATACAAGGCATCTTGAAGAGGAGCTGCAACAGGTCTACGAGAACCAGGTGCTCAGGATCAATGATCACATCCTCAAGTCCATCCAGGCGAGCCTGGATCGGGCCGAACACTTTTCGGAGCTCCAGGAAATCCAGGAGGAAATCACGCGGCAGGTGGCTTCCGTGAGTTTTTCAGAGGACCAGAAACTGCTTCTCAAGGAAATGTTCGAATATCATCGATCCCGCCTGCGCGACCGGTATCTCGATGCCATGCACCGCGAGATCAGCAGTCTCGAATCGGAGGGGGATCTGGTGGATTTCTGGAACCGGACCAAACTCGAGCTGTTTTCTTACCGAGGTTATGTCGGCAAGGAATATGAATCACTCGTTGCACAATTCATCGATCGAAAGCTGTCCCGGATGAGGAATTGAACCTGCTGAGGAGACACGATGGGAATTGAAGTACTTCTTTCGGTGATCGACCACTACGTCGCTGTAAGAACTGAACCGATGAAAACATCTCCAGTGGGCATGTCCGACTGGGATTGCGGACTGGCCATGGAGGTCGAAAGCTCCTATGCGGAGGCCGGCCGGCAGGAACAGCTGGATTCTGCCAGAGCCGCTCTTGAAAAGGCTCTCAACGACTACATCGACGAAAGGGTCCGGGCGGCCATCGAAAGAGACTCCAGATCGCTGCAGCATACCTGATCAGGTCCTGTGGCCTCAACCGACTTCGCCGGGGCTTTCTTTGCCGGGGCGGGCTTGATTGCAGGCTTCTTGGTCGGGGAGGACTTTTCGGGTGGTGCCGATTTGACGGGGCGTCTGGGCAGCTTCTTATCGAGGTCTTTCAAAGACTCAACCACGAGGACCGTCGTGCCTGTATTCGCCCAGTCAAAAAGCATTTCGGCCGGGCGCAAGGGAAGGTTGATGCAGCCGTGGGAGCAGTTGGGGCCCTCGATATCTCCGGCATGGATCCAGACGTGCCCATAGATGCGAAGAGCCCAGGGCATCAGGGCAGGCTGCCCGTAAGCATTGCGGTAGCTCGCCGAAACATGATTTTCGTCCTTCTTCAGAACCTTGTAAAGTCCGGCCTTTGTCCATTCTCCCTTCTTCCCGATACAGATATAGGTGTCTTCCAGGAGATGACCTTTCTCATACCAACCGGCGAAGGGGAGGGACTTCACGATGAGCACGAACTTCGATAAGTGGTTCACTTCAGGGATTTCTCTGGGGAGGGGAGTCCAGGTTTTATAATACTTGAAGTCATTGGGAACCTTGATTTTCTTACCCTTCTTGATGTCTTCCTCGATGTAGTCCCGGTCGCGTATGTTCAGGCGCGCCAGTATCTCGAGGGAAGTGCGGTAGTCGATGTCGGAATCCTTGCGGCTGATCCGATTGAGCTCGTCCTTGGTGATCTTCCTTACCGACAGGCCGGGATCCCGGGACGGATACTCCGGGGTCGGAACAAAACGTTTGGGCGCACAGCCCGACAGCGCAACACAGACGATGACGACAACAGACCATTGGCGACGGAAAAACATGGGCGATGTTTCACTCCTTTAAGAACCTGACTTCGTACTTCTCTGCACGAGAGAAGGTCGGAGATTAGTACACATCGCCCCTGACCACCAGAAGATTCGTTCGAAGACGGGAAGCCCCGTAAGGATGCTGCAGAAAAATATTAACGATATCCAA
>CAZEOY010000082.1:0-9706 GCA_964513835.1 uncultured Syntrophobacteraceae bacterium | reverse complement strand
CCCTCTCTCAAGGACGTGCTGGCCCCCGAACCCCCGGACCTGCTGAATTACGTAGCGGATAAAGCTGCAGCCATTGCACTCGGTAAGGCTCTGTTCTGGGACATGCAGCTGGGCAGTGACGGCGTTCAGGCCTGTGCGAGCTGCCATTTCAACGCGGGAGCGGACGTCAGGAGCAAGAACCAGTTATCGCCCGCACTGTTGAGTGGCGATGTTGAGTTCGGCAACTCCACCATCCCCGGGAAATCGGGTCGGCTGCATTTCGGCCCGAACCTCGAGCTCACCATCGACGACTTCCCTCTGCATCAACGCTTCCCCGCAACGGAGAGGGTCCCGAGACCCGATCTTTTGAACCCCACGCCGGTGGACAATGAGTTCGACAGCGTCTTGTTTGACACCAACGACATCGTGTCCTCCCAGGGAGTACGATTGACAGATTTCATCGGACTGAACCCGAGGCACCCTTTCCACCAGGATGTCGGAAACCGCCTTCACGACCCGGTCTTCAAAGTGGTCACCAGGAGACCTGCGGAATCGCCACGTGAGACGATTCGAAGGGTTGAACCGCGCAACGCACCTCAGACCATCAACGCCGTCTTCAATTTTGACAACTTCTGGGACGGAAGGGCCAGCGCCATCTTCAACGGGCTCAATCCCTTCGGGTTCCGCGATCAGAACAGCACCCTCCGAAAGGGTGACCGCATCAACCCCGCCGCTCCGCTGACGGAGGAGAAGGTGCGCCTGATCCACAGCAGCCTCGCTTCCCAGGCTGTGGGACCCCCGTTGAGCGATTTCGAGATGTCATTCAAGAACCGGAGCTTCCCGTTGCTGGGAAGGAAGATGCTGGCCCTGAGACCTCTCGCGAGGCAGCTCGTCCATCCCGAGGACAGTGTTCTCGGCCCCCTCTCCCAGGCTCGCGCCCTGCGAAACGGGAGGGTGGCCGGTCGCAGAGGGCTCCGTGTGAGCACCTACGCCCAGATGATTCAGGATGCTTTTCAGCCCGAGTGGTGGAACTCCACCCAGCTGGTCAATGCTCCTGACGGCCCGTTCACCCAGATGGAATGGAACTTCTCGTTCTATTTCGGCCTGTCGGTCCAGCTTTACGAAGCCACGCTCATCGCGGACGACACACCCTTCGACCGGTTCATGGGCTCCCCTCTGAATGTCCGGGGCGGCGGTGTGCCGATTCCCCCCGACCCGACGGCCCTCACACCACAGGAGCAACTGGGACTCGACCTCTTTCAGGGGACCAATCTTTCGGGTCTCAATCCCGGGCTTGTGGACGGCCGCTGCATCAACTGCCATCAACTGCCGGAGACCACCAACCACTCGGTCCGAAACGTTCAGGTGAATGCCAACGGCGTTCCCGAGCTGATCATTGAGTCCATGGTCATGGGCGACGGTCAGATTGCCCTGTACGACAACGGCATGTACAACATTGCGGTGCGACGCAGCAGCGAGGACATTGGAAGGGCTTCCAGGTCTCCATTCCTGAACCCTCTGACCGGTGAGAATTTCCCCTTGTCGTACGTGGAGCTGGGACTTCTCAAGCGCCAGAATCTGCTGCCTGATGATGTTGCCGCGTTCGTACCGGATCCCCCCGGCGGAGGCGATCGAGTGGCAGTGACGGGTTCCTTCAAGGCCTCAAGCATCCGCAATGCGGAATTCACCGGCCCCTATTTCCACCAGGGAGGAGATGCCACTCTGCGCCACGTCGTGGAATTTTACGTGCGGGGCGGCAATTTCCCGGCCACCAATTTCGCCGACCTGGATGTGGACATGGATGGCATTCCCGGCATGGACACTTCAGTGGCCGACCCCGTCGAGGCTGCAGCCGCGGAGGAGAGGATCCAGGCGCTGGTGGCCTTTCTCGCCAGGGGGCTCACGGATGAGCGGGTGCAGTTCGAGCGCGCGCCTTTTGACCACCCTGAGCTGCAGGTGCCTGCGGGGGTCAGGGGAGTGAATGCAGGAAAAGACATAATGGTGAGAATCCCGGCAGTGGGACGAAATGGCCGCGCCACCGGGATCCCGCGGTTCCTGGGACTCGACCCGCAAGCACCATAGTATAGAGTGGTCCCTCATGCCCCACTGGGGCACCCCCCACAATGAAAAGGCTGACTGGGGGCTGGTTTTCAACTGGAAACTCGAAAATTTTTGGTAGCTGAGGCGTCGGCCGCTCGGAAAGTTCCCGAGGGCAACGCCTCAAGGCATACACAGGCCCGCACTCTGCGATGTCATTCCATTGGGCACGCCGGGTGAGGGCCTTTTTTATCGGCGGCAATCGTCCTGCGCCTGGCCACCGCGTTGCATAAAGCCTTGACGACCGGCCTCCCATGCTTCAAAGAAAGGCGGAATGTCAGACAAAGTGGGAGGAATTCGAATGCAAGCTGACCGCAAGGAGGCTCCGAAAGCCTCCGAAGCAACGATCCTGGTTATCGGCACCGGCGCCATCGGGGGGTTCTACGGAGCAAGACTGGCGCAGGCCGGCGCTCGCGTATCGGTTGTGGCCCGTTCCGATTATGACAGGGTACGAGCCGAAGGGATCGAGGTTCTGAGTGACGGGGGGGATTACCGGTTTGTTCCTGAAAAGGTTCTCAAGAGGGCGCAAGACTTTGGCAATCCGCCGGATTTCATCATGGTGGCGACCAAGGTGGTTGCGGGAGCCGAAACACCGGATCTGATCCGGGGGATTGTCGGCCCACAAACCACTGTGGTTCTTGTCCAGAACGGCATTGAAATCGAAAGACCGGTCCAGAAGGCTTTTCCGGAAACCGAGATTCTGAGCGGCCTCGCGTTCATCGCAGCCAACCGCATCGGCCCCGGCCGCATCCTCCACCTGGACTATGGACGCCTCACTCTGGGGCGCTATCCTTCAGGCGCCTCGGAGAAGGCGGAAATATTGAGAGATCTCCTGGAATCCGTCGGGGTTCCCTGTGTCGTCACGGAGGATGTGGTCGCAGCCCGCTGGCAGAAGCTGGTCTGGAACGCTCCGTTCAATCCCGCTTCGGTGCTGGCCGGTGGAGTCGACACCAAGACCATGCTGGATTCGGAGGAGTCCACCCGGCTTGTTCGAACAGTGATGGAGGAGGTTTGCCGGCTGGCTGCCGCAAGCGGGCATCCTCTCGCCCCCGATGTCATCGAGCAGAATATCCAGGGAACCCGCGTCATGAAGCCTTACAAGACCAGCATGCTCCTGGACTATGAGAACGGCAGACCGATGGAGGTTGAAGCCATCCTCGGAAATGCGGTGCGCATCGCGCGATCCCTCGACGTTCCCGTCCCGCACATGGAAACCCTGTACGCACTCCTCAAGCTCGTGGATGACCAGATCGCGTCGAGCCGGGATCGCTCGGCTCACTGAGCAAAGACCGCTTCGTTCCTCAGGTGCGGGGTCTGACTGCGGTTCCGTCTTCGATGGCTTCTTCGGGATGGGTGATGACCGCTTCCCCCTCCTTCAGCCCCGCGATGATTTGTGCCGCGAGGCCGGTGCGGTGGCCCACCTGAACCTTTCTCAGGCTCGCCCGGCCGTCCTCGACAACGAAGACCGCCCAATCATTCCCCTTGCGGAAAAGGGCGCTTGCGGGCACCTGGAGCACGTCTTCCCCTTCCCACACGATGAAGCTGGCCTCCACCCGGTAGCCGTCGCCCAACCGTGCGGCAGCCTCTCCGTTCTGCTCGATGTCCGCAATGACCAGGACTCTCTGTTCCTCCACGCCGAGGCTCGACACCTTCGTGAAGCCTGTGGGTTCGACCACCCTCACCGCACCCCTGAGGGCCGATTCACCGCCCCAGCGATCGAAGATCACGGAAGCTCGGAGTTCGATCCGGATCCCATCCTCCGACAAGACCTCCACCTGAACCTCAATGCGATTCGTGTCGCCAATATCCAGGAGAGGTTCCCCGGATGTCACGACTCCCTCGCTGTCGCGGTGGATCTTGAGCACGACCCCCTGGTCGGGGCTCCGGATTTCGACGGTCTTCGGGAGCTGAACGTCCTCATCGGCTGCGGAATAACGGAGTCTGCTCCGAGCCCTCTCGAGGTCCGAACGAGCCTCTCTCACCGCCGCTTCGGCCGAAAGACGCTCCGCCCGGGTCCGCTTCAGGGCGAAGAGCGCATTGAATGAGGTGGGCTCCGTGAAGGTGACGGCCATATCCTGTCTCTGGGAGAGCCGGAACTGAACATCCACCATGAAGTCCACCGCATCCGTCGTGAAGGTCCCTGCGATCATGATGGCGCAGGCAGAAGCGATTCCCGTCATGGAAAGCAGCGACTTGACCGGCTGACGCTCAAATGGCGTGAAGCCTTGCCAGGAGCTGACCATTCGATCCAGAATATCATGAGCCAGAAGAATCAGGCAGATCGGCCACGAAAGCAGGCCGATGTGCATGCCTCTCCGGTCTCTCGGGGCGTGTGGACGAGTGCGCGCTCCAGGGAATCGGCAGGAGTCATCTAACCTCAGCCTTGTCCAGGGCCGTTGAAGCCGGTAAAAATCTCACTGGTATTTCGGTTGGGAATGAAGCATAAATTTTCCCACTTTGCGAGGGGTCTGCTTCACGCCCTCTGTTGAAGAGAACCTTCATGGACCTATTCAGTAACTTTTTCTCACGCATGGTGGTCAGGTCTCATAATGAAAAGGAGAAAGACAGGCGTTTGGCTGATCGGCGCACTGGGGTCCATTTCAACCACGGTGATCATCGGGGCTCTGGCCCTTCGAAAGGGACTCACCGCTCCCGTCGGCATGATCACGGCGGGCAGTCTTTTTGACGGCATCCCTCTGGCTGCGCTGGAAGACATGGAGTTCGGCGGTTGCGACATCCGGCCGGGGAGTCTACAGGATACGGCGACCCACCTCGTTCGGGAAACCGGGATCATCCGGGGGGACCTTCTGCCTCAAATCCAACACGATCTCGAGGAGATCGAGTCTCACATCTCACGGGGTACCGCCAGCAACTGCGGGGAAGCCATCGAGCAGCTGGCCGCCCGGCCTGCAGCATGTGGATGCCGCTCGGCCCGGGAAGAGATCGATCTCATTCGCAGCCAGATTTCGGCTTTCAAAGCCTCGAAATCCCTGGATGAGGTGGTTGTCGTCAACCTGGCCTCGACGGAGCCTTCTCTTGACGCCACCCCGGTCCATGAGGATCTCGCCTCTTTGGAAGCATGCATTGACGGAAACGGCTCGGGAGCGATCCGGGCGAGCACGCTTTACGCTTATGCAGCCATCCGGGAGGGCTCTCCCTTCGTCAATTTCACTCCTTCCCAGGGAGCTTTGCTCCCCGCCCTGGTCCGGTTAGCCGGCGAAATTGGCGTCCCCGTCATGGGCAACGACGGCAAGACAGGTGAGACCCTGGTCAAATCCGCATTGGCCCCCATGTTTTCCTATCGCAACCTGGAAGTGCTGAGCTGGGAGGGTTTCAATATCCTGGGCAACCTGGACGGTCGGGTTCTCGAGAACCCCTCGAACAAGGCAGCCAAGATCCAGACCAAAGACCAGGTGCTCTCGAAAATACTGGGCTACTCTCCCCACAGCCGCGTCCATATCGATTACGTCCCTTCCCTGGACGACCAGAAGACCGCGTGGGATTTCATCCATTTTCGGGGCTTTCTCGGGGCCAGGATGTCCCTGCAGTTCATCTGGCAGGGGTTCGACTCGATCCTTGCGGCGCCGCTGGTACTGGACCTGGCCAGGCTGGCCGAACTGGCCAAAAGACGCGGGGAATCGGGCCTGATGCCTCACCTCGCCTCCTATTTCAAGGCTCCCCTGGGGGTCGAGGCGTTCGGCCTGCATGAGCAGTACGGCATGCTCGCCGATTACGCCGCCCGTATTCGAGCGGAATTCGAGGCGACTGGACATCCCGGCAGGTGAGCGACGATGCGGGTGTTTTCACGGCGGCCACCAAGGGTCCATGCCAAGGTGAGGGCGTTATGAAGCTCTCTTTCAGTACCAATGCATTCACACGGTTTTCGGTTTTCGAGGCCGTGCGCCGAATCGCCGCCGCGGGGTACGAGGGGGTGGAGATCCTGGCTGACTCGCCGCATCTCTTCCCGCCCGCCTTCGGCAGCCGGGACCTGGAACGCCTCGGGTCTGTCCTCCGGGAGACGGGCCTTCGAGTGGCGAACCTCAATGCCAACACGGCCATGGGGTACTATGGGCGCGATTTCTGGGAGCCGCTCTTCGAACCGTCGCTGGCCAACCCGGTGGATGCGGAGCGGAGGTGGCGCATCGACTACACCCGGCGCTGCATCGAGCTCGCAAGCTTTCTCCACTGCTCTTCGGTGAGCGTCACCTCAGGCCGCATGGTTCCGGGGGTGTCTCCGGAAGCCTCCCTGGATCTGCTGAAGCAATCGTTCAGGGAGCTGATCCCTTTCGCCGGAGAACATGCCGTCCGTTTGGGCATCGAATATGAACCGGGGCTGCTCATCGAGAACTGCCGGGAGCTCGCGTCCCTGCTGGATGAGATGGGCTCCCCCCTGCTGGGAGCCAACCTCGACCTTGGACACAGCCACGTTTCCGGGGAAGACCCCGAGGCAGTCCTGGATGTCTTAAAAGGGAGAGTCTTCCATATCCACATGGAAGACATCGCGAAGGGCAAGCACTACCACCTCATCCCCGGGGATGGGGATCTGGATTTCAACCGCCTCTTCACACGGCTGCGCCAATTCCGCTACGACGGGTTCGTTACCGTTGAACTCTACACCTATCCCCACTGCCCCGATGAAGCAGCCCGCAAGTCGCTGGATCACCTGCGGCCGCATATGGACAGGAGATGCACCCCATGAAATTCGCTTTCAGCACCAATGCCTTCCGACACTTCAGCCTGGTCGACTCCATCCGTATCGTGGCCGATGCGGGCTACCAGGGCGTCGAGATCATGGCCGACGTCCCTCACGCCTTTCCCCTGCACCTCAGCCCGGCCGACATCCTGGATATCCGTCGCACCCTGGACCGGTGCCGCATCGAAATCTCCAACATCAACGCTTTCATGCATCACGCCGACGGAGACACCTACCATCCCTCGTGGATCGAAAACGACCCGGCCCTCAGGGCCAAACGTGTGGATTACACGCTCCGCTGCATCGACCTGGCCGCAGAGCTGGGAGCCCGGAATCTCTCGACGGAGCCCGGTGGTCCTCTCCAGGACCTGACCCGCGACGAGGGGCTCCGTCTCTTCCGCGAGGGTTTAGCTCAGATCGAGGAGCGGGCTCGGGCCAGGAACATCCTGGTTCTCATCGAGCCGGAACCGGGGCTTCTCATCGAGAATTCCGAGCAGTTCCTCGAGCTCTTCCGCGACCTGGATCCGGCGGTCTTCGGCCTGAATTTCGATATCGGCCACTTCTTCTGTGTGGGGGAGGACCCTGCGGCCCTCGTGAGGGAGCTCCAGGCAGCGACTCATCACTTTCACCTGGAAGATATCGCAGCCTCCAGAGATCACCACCACCTGATGCTCGGCGAGGGGGCCATCGACATCCCCGGGGTGCTGGGCGCTCTCCATGAAACGGGGTTCGAGGGCTTCGTGACCGTCGAGCTTTACACCTACGAGGATCAGCCCGTCGAGGCGACGCGAGCGGCCATGAACTATCTGAAGGCCTGGCAGGGAAGAGGATGATCCGACCTGGCGAAACGAAATGAAAGGATGCTTTCCATGCCGACTTGGGATGCCGTGCAGTATCTGAAGTTCGCCGACGAGCGCACGCAGCCGGCACGGGACCTGGTGGCGCGCATCGAGATGGAGCATCCCCGGTCCATCGTGGATCTCGGCTGCGGACCGGGAAACAGCACGGCGACTTTGCGGCGACGATGGCCCGATGCCGAGATCATCGGCGTGGACAACTCGCCGGAGATGGTCGAAGCCGCCCGCCGGGAGCATCCCGAAGGCCGCTGGGTGCTGGCGGATGCCGGCACGTGGAGTGCGGAAAACCCTTTCGATCTCGTCTGCTCCAACGCGGCCCTGCACTGGGTGCCCCACCACGAGCGGCTGCTCCCGCACCTCCTCGCTCAGGTCAGGCCGAGCGGAGCCCTGGCTGTTCAGATCCCCGCGCATTACGGCTCCAAGGCTCACCGGGTGATTTCCGAGGTTTCCGACGACCCCGAGTGGCAGCACCTCATGGGGAAGGCTCGGAACGCCATGACCCAGGAGACTCCGGAATTTTACTACAATGTTCTGCAGCCCCTGGCGACGCATCTGGTTTTGTGGGAGACGGAATACTACCACTTTCTGGACGGCCCGGGAGCCCTGGTCGAGTGGTTCCGGGGAACGGGCCTGCGGCCTTACCTCCAGGCGCTCGAGAACGATCCTCAACGCCGGCGGTTCGAGGAGAAGCTCCTGGCCGGCTTCGAGCGAAGCTATCCCCGGCAGCGCGACGGCCGAATCCTCTTTCCATTCCGGCGTCTCTTCTTTGTGGCCTATCGATGAGGTGATTTCATCGGTAGGTGACCACGATGTGCCCCGAAAGCTGGCCGTTCACACCCGACTGGGGGCTGTAGGCCGGCAGGGTCGACTGGGCGCATTCATGGAAGCCGTACCACGGGTCGCGGAAGAAGACCCTGCCGTCGGGGTCCACAAACGGGACCACGACAAAATGCCCTCCCCCACCCGACCACCCGACTCTCACGATGGCGGGGGTCCTCTCGGAAGCGTAAAACTCCAGGTATCGGTGCAGCCCGGCGGGAGTCACGTTGGTGGCTCCGTAAGCCCTCACCCCTTCAGCGTTCAGGACGTAGGAAAGATTCATCATGGCCGTGGTTCCGCTCGCCAGCGTCCATCTGCCCGGGTAGTTCTGGGACAATCGGCGGGCCTCTCCTTCCCCATCCACCATGCACTGCATCCGGTAAGAGCTCTGTACCATGGCCACACAAGCCGGTCCGCAGGATGTTGCGTACTCCTGCATCAGCACGTAGTGCAGCCGTCCCCTGCTGTCCGTGAAGAACCGCGCTCCCATAAGCCTCGAGCCTCCTGTTTGGGTTGATCTTCCCGATATTCAAAGGCGGATCCCGACCATACCGTCAACGCACCTTCATCTCGGCCCGCCGGGCCTTGTGCGCCCTCCACCGCTGGTTCAGTCCCTCCAGCAGCACAAAGAAGACCGGCACAAAGGGGATGGCGATCAGCGTCGAAGAGACCATTCCGCCGAAGACCACGGTCCCGATGGCACGCTGGCTGGCGGCGCCCGCCCCCGATGCGATGAGCAGCGGCAGCACGCCCACGATAAAGGTGAACGACGTCATGACGATGGGGCGAAAACGTCGCCTTGTGGCTTCCACGGCGGCCTCGGCGAGAGGCATCCCGCCGCGGTGGAGATCCCTCGCGAATTCCACAATGAGGATGGCGTTCTTGCTCGCCAGGGCGATCATCAGCACCAGCCCCACCTGGGTGTACAAATTGTTATCATATCCACGGGAGATCAAGGCCAGGAGCACTCCCACCAGCGCCACGGGAACCACCAGGACGATGGCCGCAGGGGAGGTCCAGCTCTCGTAGAGCGCCGCCAGAACCATGTATACCAGGATGATGGAGAGGGCATAAATGAGATAGGCCTGGTAGCCGACCTTCTTCTCCTGGTAGCTGGTCGACGTCCAGTCGTAGGCCATCCCCTGCGGCAGAGTGCTCTCAGCCAGCTGTTCCATGAGCCTCAGGGCTTCGCCCGAGCTGAATCCCGGGGCGCTCGATCCGAAGATGGTCGCAGACGGGGAAAGTATATAGCGGGTGATCA